>JAZRUL010000100.1:0-7583 GCA_045652505.1 Candidatus Onthoplasma sp.
CAATCAGAACTGAGATTTTGAGATCACAAGGATATTCGGTTGATGTTATTGAGTTTGTTGACTTTGCACATTCGCCAAAGAATTTAATGATCAGAGCCACAAAAAATAGTACAAAAAAATCATTGAATAAAATACTTGAACTTCAAAAGAAATATAATTTTAAGCAAAAATTGTTGGATTTAACTTTAAACAAGTAAAAATTGTTTGCCAAATAATTTATTTTAATATAAAATAAAAATGTAAAAGGGGATTTTATGAAAATAGTAGTAGATGCTTTTGGTGGAGATTATGCACCAAGAGAAATAGTTTTGGGAGCAATCAAAGCTCTTCAATCCAATGAGAAATTGGAAGTGGTATTAGTAGGTGACAAAGATAGAATCACCGAACTTTTGCAAGAGTTGGTTTTTGTCAGCGATCGACTTGAGATTATCCATGCTCCTGACATTGTGACAATGGACGACGTTCCAACAGTTGCAATCAGAACCAAGAAAACATCAAGTATAGTCGTTGCATACGATTATTTGAAAAATAATGACGATGCTGTGGCTCTTGTCAGTGCTGGCAGCACAGGCGCAACCTTGACCGGTGCAGTGCTCAAACTTGGAAGAATACAAAATGTATCTCGTCCGGCTTTGGCTCCAATTTTGCCAACAATCAATGACAAGGGTGTTATGCTTCTTGACTGTGGGGCTAATGCTGATTGTAAGCCAGAAAATTTGTTGCACTTTGCCGTGTTGGGTAATGAGTATATGAAAGCAACAGGCGTCAGCAAGCCAAGAATTGCTCTGCTCAATATCGGTACAGAAGAAGAAAAGGGCGACGAAGTACACAAAGAAGCATATCAATTGCTCAAAGATTCAAAACTTAATTTCATCGGAAATATCGAATCTCGTGACGTGTTGCGCGGAAATTGTGATGTTGTTGTTTGTGATGGTTTCTCTGGAAATATCTGTTTGAAGACAATTGAAGGAACAGCCGAAATTTTGTTCTCAGAGATCAAAGATACAATCAAGTCTTCATTGAGAGCAAAAATTGGTGCATTGTTCTTCAAGAAAGGTCTTGTTGGAATCAAGAATAAATATGACTACAACAAAGTTGGCGGAGCACCAATGCTTGGTGTTAGCAAAATTGTCATCAAATGTCACGGAAACAGCAAGGCAGAAGTGATTGCAAAGTCAATTGAACAAGCTTACAATTTGGCTGAAAACAAACTTGTAGAAAAGACAAAAAAGGCAGTGGAAAAAATTGAAAAGAAATAGTTTTCTAGATTTATTTGAAAAGTGTCCTACTGAGTTGAAAGAACTTGCTTTCACTCATTCTTCATACGCTCATGACCACAATTTGAGAAACAATGAGCGTGTTGAATTTCTTGGCGATTCGGTTTTGTCACTCATTGTCAGTGATTATCTATACAAAAACATGCGTCAAGATGAGGGTAAGATGACGAAAGTCAAGGCAAATTTTGTCTGCACAGAAAGTTTGTCAAACCTTGCAAAGAAATTAGGTATTGAATCTAGAATAAAAATTGGCAAAAGTTTCAAAGACAACATTTCTGATGCAATTTTGGAAAACACAATCGAGAGTATGATTGGAGTTATGTACCTCAGTTTCGGCCTTCCGTCAATCAAATCGGCGATAATTGAAGCGCTTGAAATCAAGGAAAAATTACGTGCTGGAATCAAAGCAAAGGACAACAAATCTATTCTTCAAGAGTATGCTCAAGCCAACAAAATCAAGCTTGAATATACTTGCGAAACCTTCACAAACAAGGGTGGACAGGAAGAATTTAGAGCAAGTGTGCTTTTGGACAAGAAATTCATTGCATATGGTCAAGGCTCAACCAAGAGAGAAGCCGAGCAAAACGCAGCCAAAAAAGCCATGACAAAATTGAAGAAATAAACAATAAAAGAATTGACAAAAACAACTAAGTATGCTAATATATAAGAAATTTAAGGAGATATTATGTTATTTGAACCACCTATTGATACTTTAGCAAAAATTGCAGGAAATCGTTATGCTGTTGCTATTATTGTTGGCGCTAGAGCCAAAGTCTTAGAGAACAAAATCGCTACATTGCTTAATGGTAGCGGAAACCTTGCTATTGATTATGCTGCCAACGAACTTTTGAAGGGTGAAATCGTAGGAGTTCAATCAAAATAATGTACGCAAGAGTCGTTGTTGACATTCCCAATGATGCTGTAGATAGAGTCTTTGATTACATTGGCTTGGATGATACTCAAGTTGGTATGCGTGTGTTGGTTCCCTTCGCTAATCGCACAGTTATGGGATATGTAATTGCTTTGAGTGAGACAACCGACTGCGACTTGAAGAAAATTAAATCTATAATAAAAAATTTAGATAGTGTCCCAAAACTTAAAACCGAAATTTTGAGTTTAACCGAGTTTTTGGTAGGACACTTTTTTTTGCGTATGAGCGATTCGATTCGTCTTGTTTTGCCATCTTGTGTTAGATCTGACAATCAGCATGAACAGAATAGATTTTTGTTAATGTTGGGACAAGATTTGGAATCTGCAATCAACATTGTTGGCAAGCGTGCAAAAAATCAACTATCAGCCTTGGCTTTCTTGTCCGAGCAAGGCGAAGCTGACTATACAAGAATGTGTGAAATGTTTGGTAGGACCAGCATAAATGCGTTGATTGAAAAAGGCATTGTTTTGAAAGAAAAAATCAGAAAGATGCGTGCTCCTGCCAGTATGAGTGCAAAGAGAGAAAATCACCAACTGACACCGTCTCAAACAAAAGCAGTAGAGCAAATCACAAATCAAGACAAAACTTTCCTTTTGCACGGCGTGACAGGAAGCGGAAAGACTGAAGTCTATATGACAATCATAGAAAAAGCACTTCGTGAAGGCAAAACAGCAATAATGCTCGTGCCAGAAATATCTTTGACACCACAGATGATGAGTAGATTTAATTCTCGTTTCCCTGGAGATGTCGCTGTGTTGCACAGTGGTCTCAGTGAAGGTGAAAGATTTGATGAATGGGAGAGAATTTTTTCTCAGAATGCTCATGTTGTGCTTGGTGCAAGATCGGCAGTATTTGCTCCACTTGAGAACCTTGGTGTAATCATTATTGATGAGGAACATGATTCTTCATATGTCAGCGAGTCAAATCCTCGATTCAATACTCACGATGTTGCAGAATTTAGAGCGAGATACAATCATTGTCCGCTGATACTTGGCAGTGCGACACCAAGTATTGAAACTTTCAACAAGGCTCAAAATGGAAAATATAACCTAGTCAGTCTTCCAGAGCGTGTCAATGGACTCAATATGCCAAAGATTGAAATTGTTGATATGCTAAATGAAGTCATGGACGGAAATACAACACCGTTCAGCAAACCATTGCTCAACAATCTTCAAAAATGTATTGATGAGAAAAACCAAGCAATGTTGTTCATCAATCGACGTGGTTTTGCGTCGTTTATGATGTGTCGAGAATGTGGTTATAGAGCCAAGTGTGATGATTGTGAAGTGAGTCTTGTCTATCACAAAGAAGACGGTGAACTCAAATGTCATTTTTGTGGCAAGAGATATCGAGCACTCACTCATTGTCCAGGTTGCAATAGCACAAATATCAAATATGGTGCACTCGGCACAGAGCGAGTGTGTGAAGATTTGAAAAAATTGTTTCCTGATGTGGCAATTTTTAGAATGGATAACGATACAACAAGAGGCAAAAATGGTCATCAAAATATCTTGAGCGAATTTTCCAAAACAAAACCAAGCATTTTGGTTGGCACGCAAATGATTGCCAAAGGACACGATTATCCAGATGTGTCATTTGTTGGAATATTAGATGCAGATGTAAGTTTGTATAACAGTGATTTTAAGTCAAACGAACGCACGTTCCAACTTGTCACACAGGTGGCGGGTAGGGCAGGAAGAAAGACTGACAATGCACATGTTGTTTTGCAGACATATGCACCGAAGCATTATGTGTATAGATTTGCCACAAATTACGATTATCTTGGCTTTTATGACAAAGAAATCAATTTGCGTCAGACTACACAATTTCCACCATATACAAATATTTTGAGAATTCTTATATCTAGTGTAAGCGACAATCTTGCAAAAGAAGCCACAAAAGAAATTTTGGATGATTGCATGGCTCTTAAAGGAAAATTCCCAGGATCAATTATATTTTTGCAGGCGATGCCGTCACCAATCAAGAGAATTCAATCAAAATACCGTTATCAAATCTTGACAAGATATTTGCCAAATGATAAAATAACAAGTGAATTTTATTCTATCGCAGATAGAATAAAGAAAGATGTTTCAATATTTGTGGAACTGAATCCAAACAATTTGAGGTAAAATTTATGGCAATAAGAGAAATAGTAAGTCATACAGATGATTTTATTCGCAGGAAAAGTAAACCTGTGAAAGTTTTTGATGAAAAGTTATGGGAACTTCTCGATGATATGAGTGAGACTCTCGAAATAAAAATGGGGGCAGGACTTAGTGCTGTTCAGGTTGGAGTTTTGAAAAATGTTTTCATTATAAATATCAATAATATGCAAATGGAATTCATCAATCCTGTGATAACCAACATGTCTGGCGAACAATACAAGAAGGAAGGTTGCTTATCTGTTGCGCTTCCTTTCGGTTATGTGAAGCGTCCGTTTACTGTGACAGTTGATGCGTTTGATAGATATGGAAATCCATTTTCTTTCACATGTTCTGATTGGACAGCGGTGTGTATCTGTCACGAATATGATCATCTGCAAGGAACATTATACATAGACAAAATATGTGTACCACCAGAAGGAATGGCGGAAGAATGAGAATAGTATTTTTTGGAACAGGCGAATTTTCTGCCACAGTTTTGAAAGGACTTATCGACAGCGGAAAAGAGGTTGTTGCAGTTTTTTCGCAACCTGACAAAGTCAATTCAAGGAACAACAAAATTATCCCATCAGCAATCAAAAGGTATTGTGAAGAAAACAATATATTGATTCATCAATTTGCAAATATCAACAAGGAAGGGGAAGAGACGCTCAAAGCTATCAATCCTGATATGATTATCACAGCAAGTTTTGGTCAAATTATCAAACAAAATATTTTGGATATTCCCAAAGAAGGTATATTCAATGTTCATGCAAGTTTGCTTCCAAAATATCGTGGATCAGCTCCAATACAATGGGCTATTGCCAATGGAGAAAAGAAGACAGGTGTCACAATTATGAAGACTGAACTTGGTCTTGACTGTGGTGACATGTATATTCAAAAAGAAATTGATATCTTGCCAGACGATACAGCATCTAGTGTATTTGAAAAACTTGCAATACTAGGTGTTGATTGTATAAATGAATTTGTTGAAAATTTTGAAGAACTAAAAGACAAAGCAATCAAGCAAGACGAAAGCAAGATGACATATTTCCCGATGATAAAAAAGGAAGATTATCTCATCAATTTCAATGACTGTGCATACACAATTTGCAATCGAATCAGGGGATTTGAAAATTGCTATTTTATCTATAAAGGAATTAGATATAAAGTTAAGTTTGCGGTTCCTTGCGATTATCATGGAGAAGTTGGTGAAATCCTTGTCTGTGATGGTAAAAATGGACTTATAATTGGCTGTGCAGATCGCTCGATTGAAATCATTACAATCCAACCAGAAGGCAAGCAAAAGATGTTCGCACTTCAATACATGAATTCAAACAAATTTACAAAAGGTGAAATAATTGAAAATACTTAGTGATTTTTCTCTCAATGAATTACGCGGTGAATTGACAGATATTCCAGCATTTCGTGCCAAGCAGATTTTTGATGCAATAATTCAGGCAAAAGATTATTCAGATACGAATTTATCAAAAGATATTCAAGCAAAATTGAAAGAAAACTACATCTTAAAACCCGTGACAATATACAAAACATTAGAAAGCAAAGATGGTACAAAAAAGTATCTTCTAGCATTGAGTGATGGGAATATAATTGAGTGTGTATTTTTAAAACAAAACTATGGAAATACAATATGCATGTCAACTCAAGTGGGTTGTAGAATGGGCTGTAAGTTCTGCGCTTCGACCACAAAAGGTTTGATAAGGAATTTGACCGCCGGCGAGATGCTTAGTACAATTGCAGTGGTTAATGCAGACAACGGCAAATGTAATGAAAGAAATTTCTCAAACATTGTCCTTATGGGCAGTGGAGAGCCTTTAGATAATTTTGACAATGTAGTCAAATGGTTGAAACTAATAACCGATAAAGATTCGTTTAATGTGAGCGAAAGAAATATCTCACTTTCGACTTGTGGATTGGTTGATAAAATCTATGATTTGTCAAAACTTAATTTCAATATCACATTATGTTTGTCGCTTCACGCCACGACAGATGATATAAGAAAGACAATTATGCCCATTGCAAATAGATATTCAATAAGCGAAATATTGACAGCAATCAAAGAATATGTGAAAATCAATTCAAGACGAGTTGTGTTTGAATATTGTCTTATCAAAGATAAAAATGATTCAATTGATGATATCAACAGGCTCAAAGAACTCACAAAAGGAATGTTGTGTCACGTCAACGTGATATGTCTCAATCCAAATGGTGGAAGTCTGAAAGCTACCACACACAAGGAAGCAGTAGATTTTGTCGAGAAGTTGAACAAAGTAGGAGTTTCTGCTACACTAAGACGCAGTCAAGGAAGCGACATTGAAGGTGCATGTGGAATGCTCAGAGCAAAAACATTGAAAGAAAATAACTAGGAGAAAATATGGCAAATTTGATCACCGAACTTTCGCAAGAAAGAATAAATAGAACAATAGAAACAACCATAAAGCAAATCAAAGAACATATTGCAAACGGTGGTTCTATTTATGACAAAAAAGAAAATCTTAAATATTATCGTAATTTGTTGAGAATCAGGACAGATTTAAATTTGGCTGACATATCTGATGCTTATAAGGTGTGTGGTTTTGATTATAAACAGAAAAGAAAACCTAAGGAAGTCACTCTCGAAAGGTTGAAGGAAGAGATTGATGCGTTTTACAAAAAACACAAAACATTGGTTTGTCCAGAAAATAAAAAGCCTTATTATGATCATATACGTGCGTTGAAAAAGAAACTCAATATTTCTTCTACCAAAGAAATTTATAAAATGTGTGGTTATGATTATAGTCCGACTGAACAAGCAAAACGTACACCATTGACAATAGATATATTGAAAGAAAGAATAAATGAATATGTCGCTGGTGGCGGATCTATATATGATCCAAGACGTAAACTTCCATACTATGATTCTCTTCAACAACTCAAAGATAAATTGAAATTAAGTTCAATGGAAGAAGTGTATGAAAAATGCGGTTATAAATTTGATCGTGATTATAAGAAATTTTTAGATATGATGGATATTGCAAAGAAGTTTGCAGACAAATCCGGTTCTATTGATGAAATAAAATTACATGATAAGAAAGGTATGGATTTTTCAAAAGAAACTATAGAAGAAATGACGAAATTAGAGTCTTATATTAATTTCAGTGCATCAAAATTGAAGTGCTCGCCGGCAGATTATTTGATATATATGACTGATTATCATTATAAATTTTCAATAAT
>JAZRUL010000101.1:0-4893 GCA_045652505.1 Candidatus Onthoplasma sp.
ATGAAAAACTTCAAGATGAGAATTTGATCAGATTGATTAATTATAGAAACAAAATAAGAGAAAAATTCAATAAAATAGCAAATCATATTTGGGAAGTAAGATCTGCTGAAGAAGTTAGATATGAAGAATTCTAATTCTGAAAATATTGGTTATCTCAATTTTAAGCGCGCAAAAATGATAGATAAGAAAAATGATATGATTATGCGTGTACGAAATACAAAACCCGTTGCAAATAGAAAGAGAGACAAATTGAATAAAAGAATTGACAAAAAACTTGAAGAAATTGATTTGATTTGTAATAAAATTCGCAAAGAAATAAAAACAAAAAAGAAAGATGGGTCATGGGAAAATCAAATTGATAGTATGTTGTAAAAAATAGCACTTAATTGTGCTATTTTTTTGTATTTAAGATTTCAAATAAGGGTATTAATTTTTGTTTTTCTCATAAAGATTGTAGATATATGATTTTTGAAGTTTGTATTTGTCTTTCAGGATGCGGATTGCATCATTTTTGCTATTAGTTGTCATCAAATCTTTTAGTTCTTCAATCAGTTCTTCATCTGTTGGTGCTTTGGTGAGTTCTTTTTTGCTTTGTTCGACAACAATCACGAATTCGCCTTTTGGATCATCCAACTCGTAAGGAAGTGTGACAATTCTTGTGTTTTCGTGCATTTTGGTGATTTCACTCACAATGGCAACCTTGACTTCACCAAGGGCAGAATGAATGGATTTAAGGTCCTTGTTGATATTGTATTTTGATGAATACAAGATTTTTGTTCCATTGAAATTTTTGATATTTTCAAGTTGATTTCTGAGTTCTTTGTTGTTCTCGCTCAAGAATCCAAAGAAAGCAAATTTGCTTGCATCAAATCCACTTAAAATGAGGGCACAAAGACCAGCATTAGCACCAGGAATAACTGTGTATTCAATATCGTTTTCGTGAAGTTTCTTTGCCAATATATTGCCAGGATCAGATATGACAGGCATGCCGGCATCACTGATTACAGCGACATTCTTTCCGTGTTTCAAAAGTTCGATTATTCCATCGGCAGAGTTTTGTTCATTGAATTTGTGATAAGCGATTGTCTTTGCCTTGATTTCATAGTGATCAAGCAAAATCTTGCTATGCCTTGTGTCTTCACAAGCAATAACATCAACAGATTTCAATACCGAAATAGCACGAAGAGAGATATCTTCAAGATTTCCTATTGGAGTTGAAACAAAATACAACATAATTATTCCTTATTTTTTGTGATTCTTACGCCTGGATTGGAACCTTTCACTATTTCAAAAAGGGTCAAATAGGCTTCTTTGTCACCATTGAAAATGAATTTCATGCGTTTGACTTCCATGCCGTATTTGGATGACAACGCACAAACCTCAGCAGAACGAGAAGCAAGGTGGACCATATAGAACCTTCCTTTTTGTTTTAATAGTTCGCTTGCTTTTGCAACAATATCTTCGAGTGTCGCTTCGATTTCATGGCGAGAGATTGCAATTTCGTATTTCTCGTTGGTTTTGCTATGCTCGCTTGCCTTGAAATATGGTGGGTTGCAGATTATTACATCAAGAGGTTTTTTGAAATCATTGAGTTTCAAGTCCTTCAAATTGCAGTTGAAAATTTTGCTACGTCTTTTGAAATTGTTGAATTTGATATTTTCTTCAATTATTTCGCACATTTCACTTTGAATTTCATTGAAATACAAGTGATTGTAAGGGCAGAGAGAATAAGCATAGAAACTAATCACACCACTTCCGGCGCATAGTTCAAGCACATTGTCGCTATGTTTAATGTTGCAAAATTTGGCAAGCATAATTGCGTCTTGCGTGAATTTATAATATTCGTCTGATTGGTAAATTGCTATACCATTATCGAAATGTTCAAGTTTGAAGTTATTAATTTTTTTCATTAGTTATCCTTAACTGCAAATATTAATCATAAATTATCTTTTAAGTTCTTCTAAAGTATAAATTTTAATTTCGGTGCTATCATCTTTTTCATATGTCACAGTCACTGTTTCCTTCAAGAAATCGGTTGCAGTCACTTTGCCTTGACCGTTTGGTGTCTTGATCATAGAATTGATCTTTGGCATTCTTTCTTGCATCTTTGCATAATATTCGTCTTCATATTTCAAGCAACACAATAGACGACCGCACATTCCATTGATTTTGGTTGGATTTGGAGAAATATTTTGATTCTTTGCCATTTTGACAGAAATTTTATCAAAGTCGGACAAAAATGCTTTGCAACAAGTTTCTCGTCCACAGACACCGAGTGCACCAATCATCTTGGTTTCGTCACGATTGCCGATTTGCTTCATCTCAATTCTTGCTTTGTATTTTGAGTTGAGCACACGCAAAAGTTCTCTGAAATCCACACGCTCTTCAGCGGTGTAGTTCACGATAATTTTGCTTCTATCAAGGTTGGTTGAAATATTGCCAACCTTCATATCAAGATTGAGTTTTTGAGCGTCTTTTTTGATCTCAGCAAGAAGAGTTCTTGCATACTTACAATTCTCACAATTTGCCTTTTTGTCTTCAGCGGTTGCAATACGTATAAAATCTGCACGAAGGCTGTTGTCGCTCACTTTTTGTGATTGTTTTGTGATTCCCAACTCAAGATTTCCATCAAGACTGACAACAACAATAGTGTTTGGCTTTAGTTTGTCGTTGTTGATGAAAACTGACATTGGGGAAGAGTATAATAAAACTTCGATCATTTGCATAAAAATTTCTCCTTCAAAATATTGAACAATAAGTTGTCCAAAATATAATTAAAATTCACATTGGAATTGAATTTGATATAGGCATCTTCAATCATCTTTGATGCTTTTATAAGCACGCTTTTTGGAAACTTAAATCTCACTGTTGTGAGCAGTTTGATGTCAAATTTTGTGCTCTTTTCATCAAGGCTATTTAAGACAACATCTTGCAAGCAAGTGAAGAAATATTGCTTATTTTCTGCCGGGATTGATGAAACAATATTTGGAATATCAGCGGTTGTGTTTAAATTCTCAAACAAATCGCTTACGATTTGGATTGTGTTTAAATAATTTTTGTCACAAGACAAAGAAATCATCTCGGTGAGAGAATAGTTATTAGTGATAAATTTCTGAAAATCGATATTTTTTGCCTTGTATTCAGCAGACAGCAAAGAGCGGTCATTTTCAGTCAAATTGTCAATATAAAACTTGCTCACACGACTCATAACGGTTGGCAAAATTTTGTCTGTCTTGGTGGTGGTGAGAATAAATACGTTGTTTTGATTGGGCTCTTCAAGAGATTTCAACAACTTGTTTTGACTGATTTCATTCACTGTGTCAAAATTGAGTATCACAAACACCTTTTTCTTGGCAGAAATAGGCTTGGTGTCAAGTTTTTCAATCAATTTCTTGACATCATCAACTTTCACACTAGGTTGATCAATAATATAAATATCGGGGTGAGATTTGTGTGAGAATTGTTTGCAAGCATCACAGAGCCCGCAACTAGAACCTTCGTTGCATACAAAACTGCGAGCAAAAAAGAGAGCAATCTCATCATTTTTCACCTTGTCGGAAGAATAAAAAAGATAGGCATGCTTATTTTTACTTTGCAGTCCAAGAGATTTGTAGCAATCAAGATATCTAACACACTCAATCATCAAAGGCATTATAGCACATATATAATAATTTTTCAATTGATTTTAAATATTTGACAATAATAAAAATATAATATAAAATGAAAGCAAGGGAGAAGGTTATGAATAAGACGAAAAAAGGTTTACTTATTGCTGGCTCGATTATATTTATCATCGAAGTATGTATGTTGATAGGATTGGGAATTTTGTTTATTTCCGCAAGGGGATTCTTGGATTCTAAACTTATTGAAGAGATTTTGATTGAAGAAGAAATTGCATACACAGCAAATGATATCAATAATATACTAGATTTTGGAAAATCTGCAAGTGTTGCTATTGGCGTTGTTATGATCCTTTCAGCAATAGCGATGGGAGCGGTTTCAATCTTATTGCTTAATAAGACCAAGAAAAATATTTATTCAAAAGGACTTAATATTACATTGCTTGTTTTCTCAATTTTTATTGGTGATATGTTGGTTATGGCATTTATGATTGCCGGTCTTGTAATAAAAGACAAAACTCCAACTTTTGAAAATATCAAAGAAATTGGAGAGCAACATAATATCACACAAGAAAATATTGAAGATAAAATCGAAGAGATAAAAGAAGACAAAGAATAAAACAAAAAACTCAACAATTGTTGAGTTTTTTTGTAGTCTATATAAATTGTTTGTAGTTTCTTATTATTTAATCTTTTCAACTTTATATTGCATGATACCAGCTGGAGTTTTGATGATAGCAATTTCACCAACTTTTTTGTTCATAAGACCTGCACCGATAGGAGAGATGTTGCTGATAAGACCGTTCATTGGGTCAGAATCTGTATCTCCAACGATTTTGTAAGTGTAAGATTGCTTTGTTTTCAAGTTTGAAATAACTACTTCACAGCCAATGCAAACTTTGTTGTGAGAAACTTTCTTTGGATCGATGATTTCTGCATTTTTGAGTTTGGTTTCCAATTCAAAAATCTCAGTCTCGATGCTAGCCTGTTCTTCACGAGCGATGTCATACTCACTGTTTTCGCTCAAATCACCATAAGCTCTTGCTTCAGCAATTTTGTTGGCAACTTCTTGACGTTTTACTGTCTTCAAGAATTCAAGTCTGTTCTTTGTTTTTTCATATCCTTCTTCAGTCATAAATTGTTTTTCGTCCATAATATAAATGTCTCCTTTTTTGAGTTTTTTTGCAAAATAAATAATTGCAATAGGATTTTTCCTACCACAATTATGCGATTATATTCAATTGTTGTTGCTTTTATTCTTTTTACAACAACG
>JAZRUL010000102.1:0-2685 GCA_045652505.1 Candidatus Onthoplasma sp.
TCTTCAATCAACTTGTTTAGCATAGATCTAACCTTGAACGGATCTTTCACTCTTCTTAACACAAGTTTATCGCAACTTGCATCTTTACAAAAAACCGTGATTGTTCCAACACCAAACAATTTATTAGTGAACGATTGGAAAACTTCCAAGTCATCAACCCTAAATAAATTTACTTCTTCGGTTGTAGATGATAAAAATCCATTAATATTCACAAGTTTTGCATATTCACCATCTTTCTTGATAACTCCGTATCTAGTGAAAGACCAAGGAAGACCGCACCAACGCTTTCTATCCTTCCAAATTACTTTTGCTTCATCATCATATTTACTAATCATAATATCTCCTTATTTACGAAGTTTTCTCAAGAATGGAGGCAAATCATCATCACTAACAATAGGTTTCTTTGTTGCGTAAGAAATGTCCTCGATTGTATCTTCTTTTTTCTCTTCAATTTTTTCTTCTTTTACTTCCAAATCTTGAAGAGGAGATTCTTCTTCAAGATTAGTTTCATTGAATATTTTGAAATCAGCACGATTATCTTTGAAATCAGGAGCTTTCACTTCTGGTATATTATGTCCTTCAAATCCGGTTGCTATAACAGTTATTTCAGTTTCTCCACTTGAATCATTGTTGATCTTCGCACCAAAGATGATATTACAATCTTTGTCTGCGACTTCTCTTACCAAATCAACAGCATCGTAGATCTCTGACAATGTCAAATCTCTTCCACCTGTGATATTGATTAGTATTCCTGTCGCACCTTCAATGCTTGTTTCAAGCAATTGACTTGTCACAGCCTGACGAACAGCTTCAATAGTTTTGTTTGCTCCACGGCCCTTACCGATACCCATATGTGCAATGCCTTTGTCCTTCATAATTGTTGACACATCGGCAAAGTCAAGGTTGATAAGTCCAGGTACAGAGATGAGATCGCTGACACCTTGGATAGCTTGACGAAGAACATCATCAGCATATCTAAAAGCATCAACAAAAGGCACATCTTTCTTCAAAATTGAATAAAGTTTTTCGTTTGGAATCACAACCAAAGAGTCAACATATTGTCTCATTTCAGCAATACCACGTTCAGCATTTGCAGCACGCTTTGGACCTTCAAACTTGAATGGTTTTGTCACAACACCAATGGTGAGAATATTCAACTCTTTTGCAAGTTTTGCAATATAAGGAGCTGCACCATTACCTGTTCCGCCACCCAAACCGGTTGTCACAAACAAAAGATTTGTACCTTGAAGCATTTCCATCAACTCATCTTTGCTTTCTTCCGCTGCAGCACGACCAATATCTGGATTTGCACCCGCACCAAGACCTTTTGTGAGTTCTTTACCAATCTGAATATTGATGTCAGCATTCGACATCATGAGATCTTGTTTGTCAGTATTCACTGCAATGAAAGTGACACCGGTGATTCCTGCTGCAACCATACGATTTACTGCATTATTACCAGCACCACCGACTCCTACGACTTTAATATTACATATTGAATTGTTCATATCCAACATTTCTTTCTCCTTTTTTTTTCATTAAAACTATTTCTCAATAAGTTCGCTCAATTTTGCCAACCCCAACTTTGAGGTTTGATACTTTGATTTTGAATTATCAAGAGGAACTTTAAAATCATGTATTTTGTGACCTGTTATGTCTTGCAAAATATTTTTTACACCTTTGAAATTGGATATTCCGTCTCCTGTAAGATAGATATCAATATCTTTGAAGACTTCGTCCATATCAAGAATTTCTTTGATTATTTTTGCAAGCATTTCAATTCTACTCTTCACCACTTGATTGGTTATATTGATTGGCGCTTTGATGAGATTTCCTTTCACGCACGCTTCGTAGTACAAATTTCTTTCAGTTTCAACAGTCAATACAACTTTTCGCTTTATTAATTCAGCGTTTTTGAAGTTCCCTCCAAGCACTTGCATAATATCCGATGATATATGTCCACCACCCATCGAGAACGAATTGAGCAATGCCAAACCTTCACCTTTTCTCACTGCGACACTTGTCGTGATATGCCCCACGTCAACGATTGCAATCATCTTGTTAGAATCTTTGTCTGTTTCACACACAAGAGCTTGACCTAAAGCAGAAGAGATAAATTCTATATTAGAAATATTTCCATAATCCAATTCTTTGATCATAGTGTCAATAAATGATTTTTTAGCCAACACATAACTTGCATCCATAACAAGTGTTGAAGATTTCTTGCCGACAGGGTTATCAACTTTCACTCCATCGTCAATTATGTATTGCATCGCACTATAGTTGATGACGGAATATGTATCTTCACTCATTTTGAAATTTGCATTATTTTCAAACATTTCGGCTATTTCTTCTTGTTTGATTTTGTGTGTTTGAGGGAATTTTCTTGAAATTCTTTTGCAAACACAAACAGAGAAATCACTCGGAACACCAACAATTACTGATTTAATCTTTTTCTTCATTTTGAGTTCCATGGTAAAAAACAATTCGGTTAATGTTGGTCCCAAATCTTCAGGAGACAAAAATTCACCATCCATATATCCGTCATACAAAACTTCTTCTTCAGCGAAAATTCTTGGCGCATTATTAAACTTGCAAACAGCCAGCAATCTGATTGCTGACGATCCAATATCAAGAATATATTTAATCGAATTTTTCATAATCCCCCGTGAGAAAAATTTATTA
>JAZRUL010000103.1:0-4713 GCA_045652505.1 Candidatus Onthoplasma sp.
ATCAAATGCGATGTGTCAACAATCTGTATTGGTATGGCTGCGAGCATGGGTGCTGTACTGCTTTCAAGTGGTGCTAAGGGCAAGAGAATTTGTCTGCCACACAGCGAAGTTATGATTCATCAACCTTTGGGTGGAACTCAAGGCCAAGCAAGTGATATTGAAATCCATGCAAAACATATTCAAAAGACAAGAGAAACTCTCAACAAGATTTTGGCTGAAAATACAGGAAAAGACGTTGCAACTATCGCCAAAGATACTGATAGAGACAACTTCCTTGACGCGAAATCTGCATTGAAATATGGTTTGGTGGACAAAATATTTACCAAACGTTAGAAAGAGCAGGTTCGACCTGCTTTTTTGTAAATACAACAAGACATCTTTTTCGAATTTAGAGAAAAAGTGTTTGATTAGATTAAAAGGGGAATAAATGAAAGAAATAGACACAATATGCTCGTTTTGTGGCAGACCTTCAAAAGAGCTCACTGATATAATCAGCAATCCAGAAGGTGATTGTTTTATTTGCAAAGATTGTATAAATATTTGCAAGGATATCATGGAGTTCAACAAGAAGACAAAAGATGCAGAAACAAATCAATTGGTTGAACTCATGAAACCGCAAGAAATCAAAAAACGCCTTGATGATTTCATTATTGGGCAAGACGAAGTGAAGAAGATTCTTGCTGTCAGTGTATACAATCACTATAAGAGAATCAACTACAATATGGTCAAGAGAGAAAATTCTGGCGAAGAGGTCGAACTTGAGAAGTCAAATGTGCTTTTGATGGGGCCAACAGGTAGCGGAAAGACTTTGCTTGCCAAGACTCTTGCCAAGACTTTGAATGTGCCTTTTGCTTCAAGTGATGCAACAGCATTGACCGAAGCTGGTTATGTCGGCGATGACGTTGAGAATATATTACTCAAACTTATTCAAAACGCAGACTATGACATTGAAAAGGCTCAACGTGGTATTATCTATATCGACGAAATTGACAAGATTGCAAGAAAGACTCAAAATGTTTCAATCACTCGTGATGTGAGTGGAGAAGGTGTGCAACAAGCATTGTTGAAGATCCTTGAAGGCACAATCGCTTCAGTTCCACCACAAGGTGGTAGAAAACACCCACAACAAGAGAATATCAAGATAGATACAACCAATATCTTGTTCATATGTGGTGGTGCGTTTGTTGGTCTTGACAAAATCATCAGCGAGAGAACAGGTGCAACAAACCTTGGCTTTGGTGCTATGGTAAGAAACAAAGTGGACAATGGTGATGTTGTCAAATTTGACGATATCCAACCGCAAGATTTGATTAAATATGGTATGATACCGGAGTTTGTTGGACGTCTTCCTATAATTGGTACACTTGACTCTCTTGATGAATCTGCTTTGGAAAAGATTTTGGTAGAGCCAAAGAATGCAATAACAAAACAATATATTCAAATGTTCAAGATGGATGGAATTGATCTTAAATTTGATCCGGAAGCTATCAAAGCGGTTGCAAGAAAAGCGATCGAGCTCAAAACAGGCGCAAGAGGTCTTCGTACTATCTTGGAAGAGAGAATGCTTGACGTTATGTATTCTTGCCATTTTGAAGAAGATATTGAAAAAATAACTATCACTGCCGATTTCATCAACAAAACAGGCAAACCAATCATTGAAAAATATAAACGTAAATCAAACAAAAAAACAGCCTAACCGCTGTTTTTTTCAAGCGGAATTTTATTTGATAATATATTGACATTACTTACTTTTTGCGATAAAATATATTTATATTATATTTTGGAGGGAATATGGCTTTGAATAAAAATAAAACAGAAAAGAAAGCGGGTGTAAAAACTAAATTTGTGTCACTCTTCATGGCAGCAGGTATTGGTGTTTCAACATTTTTTGGCTTGACCGGTTGTGCTAATAATGAAGTCGAAAAAGACGATTTTGAAACTAAGTCTAAAATCGAAATGGTGGAAGATAAAATTTCAGAATTGGAAAAAATTATTGCTGATTTGTCAAAATCAAACACAAATAAGGACAGTGTTATTGCATTGTTGACAGCAGAATTGTTGCAATTGCAAAGTCAATTGGACAAGATGGAAGACTCAAATCTTGAAGATAAGACTGCACTTGAAGACAAAATAGAGAATTTGAATAAAATTATTGAAACATTGGCCGCTTCAGACAAAGAAAAAGATGCAACTATTGAAGAATTGCAATCTGTTATTGAAAGTTTGAAAGAGGAAAATAATAAAAACTCATCTTATGTTGTTAAGGCTAAAATCATGTCGGCTGTTGAAGAAACATTGAAGAATAATGATGCAAGATTGGATGTTAGAGTTGGAACATATGGAATTGGTGAATCTGCATATCATTGTATTTATTCATCAAAGAATGGAGACTTTGCAAGTGTAGACACTCGAGATGTCTCGTTCTTGAAAGAAGGCAACATATTGTATTATGAAAATGAAGAAACTGACGAGGAACGTATTTCGACAGCAAAAAGTTTGTATGATCAATTGAAAAGTTCAATTCTTTTCAAAGGCTATGATTTCCAAGTAGATGAATCTGGTGAATATGACTATATTGGTTATAGCTCAGATGGAACTGAAACTGTAGTCAAAGTCAAATTAAATGATGATGAAACTAAAATAGTATCATTCGAAACAGAAAATGGCAAAGGAGAATTTGAAACAATAGAATTCTCTGATGCTTATGATTATTGGGTTGAGAGCGAAACTGATCGTGCAAAGTCAGAAATTGAACAATATAAATATGCTCAAGATTTGATTGAAAGAACAGAAAACACTCCTGATTTGACTGACAAATATGTAAAATGCGAGCAGACTGCTACAGGCGCTTGGAATGGTAGAGATAATTTTGAAAATATAGAACAACATGGTAAGATCTACGGTCATAACAAAAAGTACACATATTCATCTAAATTTGGAGACGAGACAAGTTATTGTGTTTCTGATGGGGTTGAAGAAAAACGTTTTGTAGATTATGTGTCTGAAGATGATTATCTGAGTGTTGGTGAACATGATGATTTTGGTACAATATCAGCAGGTATTGATGGTTATAAATTTAAAAATATGTTGGAGAGTGAGAATCTTCCTGTCATGAAATTATCCTATGATGAGCAAAAAGATGAGTATTCTTTTGAAACAGAAGCTGATGGACTTTCAATGAAGTATACCTATAGTTTCGGTGAAGACGGATTGTTTGATTTGGAAGGTGAAGCGAAGGATGCCAAAGGAAACACTGCAACAGCAAAAATGGATTTCAGTTTCACAACCAAAGAAGAATTTGACAAAAACTATGAAGAAATTGAAAGTGTTATTGACGAAGCTATTGAAAAAGAAAACGGCTTGCAAGTGTAAAATCAATTTAACAAAAAAAACAGCGTAAACCGCTGTTTTTTTATTTGTCTTTTTTCTTTGCTGGTGTTAAAATAAATTCAAGAGAAATTATGAAACTAATAACAATAGATATAAGAAATTCGCAAGGCTCATAACTTGATGTCTATTGTTTGTTAAATAATAGGAGGATTTATGAAACTGATAACAATAGACATAAGAAACTCACTAAGTTCGTAACTTGATGTCTATTGTTTCTTATTTAATGTAGGAGGATTTATGAAGTTAATAACAATAGACATTAAAAGTGAGCATCAAACGGTGGCGGAAGCTATCGCACAATTTTTGGTGGAAGTTGATGCCTACAAAATGGGTGGATTCAAAGTTATGAAAGTGATCCATGGGTATGGTAGTCATGGCGTAGGTGGTGCGATAAAGTCTGCTTTCTTGAAAAAATGTCAAGATCTGAAGAATAGGAAGAAGATTGACGATTTTATTTGTTGTGACAAATGGACAGAGAAAAATGTAGTAAAGAAGATAGCAATCAATTATTGTCCAGATCTTTTGGCGGACAAAGAATTGAGATTACTTAATCCTGGATGCAGTATTGTTATTTTGTAATCGACAAAAAAATATAAAAAACTTTCAGATTTTGATTGAAATGATTTTATTTTTGATTCAATATGTGTCATAATAAGGTTATAAGGAGAAAGTATGTCTAGTCAAGTTAAGGTGGTAAAGAAAGGTAAAGGCGGAGCAGGAAAGTTCTTTTTGGGGTTGTTTCTAGGAATTATATTGGGGCTTGGTGCTGTGTTTGGAGTGGGATTTTTTGCATATAAAAAATTATCCGCTAGTTTTTTGAGGAAAAAGTTTGGTGTTGAGATTGATCTTGGAAGTGAGAAACTAAACAATATGGTCATCGAAGATATTTTGTCAAATGCCTTTGATATTATAAGCAACACTGATACTTATACATTAAATGATTTGGAAACCACTTTTGGTTTATCGATCGGAAGTGATATCTCAGGAATTGATATTACTGATCTGAAAGATGTTGGTTTATCTGGAATCGAAGAAGCGGTCAAAAACAAATTCAACAATATCAGTGCAAAAGAATTGGAAGGTGTTTTCACTTTTGATGAAGATGTAAATAAGATTTTGGAAAAGAAGTCCACATATTATTATAAGGAAGGTGGTGAATATTTGTATGAAGAGGCTGATTATTCTACAAAAGCGACTTTCGATTATACAATTGCAGACGGAAAAGTGAAAATCAAACATTTTGAAGATTTATTCACAATAAATGCTGGCAAAGTGGAATTGACTCTCAAATATCTTCCGCTCACAAAAGCGATCGGTCGATAT
>JAZRUL010000104.1:0-1719 GCA_045652505.1 Candidatus Onthoplasma sp.
GGGAAAAGGCCAATTGATATTCATATTGATAGTATGAAGAAATTGAAAGTGAAAGTATTTAAGATGGGAGATCAAGTCTTTTTCGATGCAAGTGAAGCAAAGTCTGGTAAAGTAAAATTGAGATTGCCTAGTGTAGGTGCAACAGAAAATCTGATTATGTTTGCTTGCGTTTTGAAAGGAAAAACGACAATTTTAAATCCAGCAAAAGAGCCAGAAATTGTAGATTTGGCAAACTTTCTTAATAAAATGGGTGCAAAAATAATTGGTGCCGGAACAGATAAAATAACAATATTAGGTGTGGATAAATTATATTCCACACAATATACGCCAATAGGTGATAGAATTGTGGCAGGAACAATTGCTTGTGCAGTTGCGATTTGTGGCGGAAACATTGTCATGAAAAATACCAATTTTTATTTTAATGAAAAATTATTTCAAATTTTGTCGAGAATAGGTTGCCAAATCGTTGATAAAAATGGTATTATACATTTATCAAGTGATGGAAATCTCAAGAATATTGGAGAAATTCATACAGGATTTTATCCAGAATTTCCGACCGATTTGCAATCTATGATTGTTTCTCTTGCAACTGTTTGTGAAGGAGATACTTTGATTCAAGAAAGGGTTTTTGAAGATAGGTTTCTAACCGTCGACCAGCTTAAACGATTGAGGGCGAATATTGAAAAAACTGATGCCAACAATATTATCGTTCATGGAGCAAGCGAACTAAAAGGCGCAGAAATTGATGCTTTTGATCTTAGAGGTGGGGCAAGTTTGGTGCTTGCTGGATTGATTGCAAAAGGCGAAACAACAATTTGCAATATTCATTTCATCGACCGAGGTTATGAATCTTTTGAGACCATGCTAACGTCACTTGGTGCGGATATAAAGAGAGTATGACAAAAGGTAAAATTATTTTAGTTTCAATATTAGCATTTTTGCTCCTACTTGTGAGCGTTTTGTTTGGCTTGGTTTTTAGATTAAGGACACAGACTGTGACTTTTCTCGAAAACGAGCCTAGAACAGAAATGACATTAAATATCACAAAAGAGCAAATTATTTCTTCTGCTGGTTTGAAAAAGGGCGGATCAATTTTCATGCTAGATAAAGAAAAAGCAATTCAAAATATCGAATCAGAGCATCATTTTTTGAAAGTTGTGCAGATAAAAACCAAAAGTATGACCAAAGTTGAAATAATAGTCCAAGAACGTCAAAAGTTGTTGTACACCACATTCAACAACACAAATGATGGAAAAACTTATTTCTATATCATGGACAAGGATTTGAAAATTCTTTTGATTGAAAGTGTTGTTTCACAAGAGAATGAAGAACTAAACAAAATGATAGAAGAAAATAACAAAAAGTATATCTATATTGACGGAAAGAATTTCAATATTGATATAAACACAAAACAGTATGATTATCTCGGAAATCAAGAAACTCGTGATTTGATAAGCAAAACATATAATGAAATTTATCGTTATGTGAAAATTGATGGCAAATTTTTGAGCTGTGCAGAAATCGGACAATTGATATCAGAAATAAAGTTTGATGTAGGATATATAAAAAATGGAGAATCTCCATACCAAAGATTGATTTTTGAAGTAAATTTGTATAATTCAGACATGGATGAAAATTTCATATATACAATTGATATTGCAAAGCCAAGTGAGAAGTTGGGAGAAAAAATAAACACTTGTTTTGCGTCACTAAACAATT
>JAZRUL010000105.1:0-9219 GCA_045652505.1 Candidatus Onthoplasma sp.
TGTGATATAATACAAGTTATCGAGGTGAAAAATGGAAAAGAAAAAACAAAGCCCACTAAGATCTATACTATTTTATGGTATTATTATCTTCTTGGCAGTGATGATTATTTATTGGGTTATGGGCTCAAATGAGAAATCAAAAGAGATTTCATATACTAAGTTCCAAGAGCAAGTTTATGCCGGAAAAGTGGCAGAAATTGATGTGTATGGTTATACAGTGAGAATTCGATATAAAGATGGTGTTTCTGACAAAGATTTCCCAGAAGATGTTGATGCCTATTGTACTTATATGAGTGTGAATAGTTTGCAAGAATTCATCGATGAATATAACGATTCGTTGTATTTAAAAGATGCAGAAGGAAACAAAACTGGACTTAAAGAAGGTGCAATATTGCTTGACGCTACAAGCAAGTATGAATCAGAAGGCTGGTTTGAAAGCATAATGCCATATATCAGCATTATTATCACTATCGTAATTGCTGTGTTTATATTCAAAGCGATGAGTGGTAATAACAAAGGTTTTGGATTTGGAAAGAGCAAAGCAAAACTTGTTGTATCGTCTAATGTAAAATTCTCTGATGTTGCAGGTGCAGATGAAGAAAAGCAAGAACTCAAAGAGATTGTTGAATTCTTGCGCAATCCATCTAGATTCACTGAACTCGGAGCTAGAATTCCAAAGGGTGTCCTTTTGGTAGGACCTCCAGGAACAGGTAAAACTTTGCTTGCAAAAGCAGTTGCAGGAGAGAGCAAAGTTCCATTCTTCAGTATTTCTGGTAGTGACTTTGTAGAACTTTATGTCGGTGTTGGTGCGAGTCGTGTGAGAGATTTATTCGATAGTGCAAAGGCCAATGCTCCATGTATTGTGTTTATAGACGAAATAGATGCTGTCGGCCGTCAAAGAGGTGCCGGTCTTGGTGGCGGAAATGACGAAAGAGAGCAAACTCTCAATCAATTGCTAGTTGAAATGGACGGATTTGAAACAAATAGTGGTATCATAGTGCTTGCTGCAACAAATAGAGCAGACATTCTTGATCCAGCGCTCACTCGTCCAGGAAGATTTGATCGTCAAATTTATGTTCATCTTCCAGACGTGAAAGGAAGAGAAGAAATCATCAAAGTTCATGCAAAAAATAAACCACTTAGTGACGATGTGGATATCAAACGTATCGCTAGACTCACAAGCGGTCTTGCTGGTGCTGATATTGAAAACGTATTGAACGAAGCGGCACTGCTCACTGCTCGTGACGGAAGATACAAGATCACAATGGTAGACATTCAAGAAGGTATCAACAAAGTATTGATGGGACCAAAGAAGGTTTCTCGTGTAATCACAGAGCAAGACAAGAGTATCACTGCAATTCATGAGGCAGGTCATGCAATTGTTGCAGAGAGTTTGTCAAATTGTGATGACGTTCAAGAGATTTCAATCATACCAAGAGGTATGGCTGGCGGATATACTCTCACATTTGATGAGAACGATCGCACTCATATGACAAAACAAAAATTGCTTGATACTATCACAATGATGTTGGGTGGAAGAACAGCAGAAGAAATAGTGCTTGATGATATCACCACAGGTGCATCAAACGATATAGAAAGAGCAACAAAACTTGCTCACAAAATGGTGGCAGAATGGGGTATGTCAGACAAAATTGGTTTGATCAGTTTTGGTGAAGGCGGAGAGATTTTTGTAGGCCGTGATTATCAAAAACAAACTCCATATAGCCAAAATCTTGCAACCGAAATTGACAAAGAAGTTAAAATTATTATTGACGCAGCTCACAAGAAAGCGAAGGAAATTTTGACAGACAAAAAGGACGTAATCAAAAAGGTTGAACAAATCTTGCTCAGCAAAGAAACAATCTATAAAGAAGAGTTCGAAATGTTGTTCAATGGCGCAGAAGTTGAGGAAGTTGAAAAAGCTATTGAAAAGAAAGAAAAAGAGAAGAAAGCTTATCAAGAGAAGGCAAAACGCGAAGCACTCGAAGAACACAAAACTCGAGATATAAAATCTCGACTTGACACTGCAGAAGCACTTGCAAAAGCAGGAGTGATAAGCAAAGCAGACCTTGAGAATATTCGCAGGGAAGCAGAAAAAGAATTTGCTGAACTCAACAAAGCTCTTGGAAAAGATACTCAAGATATTGAAGAAAACAAAGAAAAATCTGAAACAAAGAAGACAACAAAGAAAGATAAACCTTCAGACAAAGAGTAAAATAAAAACACACTTATTTCAAGTGTGTTTTTTGTGTTATATGTTTTGTATGTGTTTACATAAAAAATACGATATAAAAATCGTATTTGTTATATTATTTCTTCAAGTTTTTGATATAGTTCACTACATCGGCAATAGTCTTCATTTTTGAAATTTCTTCATCTGGAAGAGTGATTCCAAATTCGTCTTCAAATGCCATAACAAGTTCAATAACATCCAAACTGTCAGCTCCTAAATCTTCAACTAATTTACTTTCCAATTTAATTTCCTTTGCGTCTTTATTTAGTTTGTCAGCAATCAAAGAAATGATTTTTGCTTCCATGTTGTCCTCCTTGATGGTTATATTTTAACTTAAATCTGAAATTTTGTAAAACAAATTTAACCTTTTTTTGAAAATTAAAATTCTGTTTTGTTAAAATTGTTGAAAATTATAAAAAAAGATAAACTTCTTGCTAATTTGTCAAAAGTAGAAAATATTTTTGCCAACAAAATTTTTTTGCATAGTTATGCTTATAGTATGAATATACAGATAAAAGAAATGATAGATATAAAAAACATAGTAAAAACCAAGGCAAAGTATCAAAAAGTTATGTTGCTTTTTGATGAAAGTGTGGGAAATGTTGAAATAAAAGACGTTTATGAATTGATAAAAACTGACTGTATATTCAATCAAATGAGTGTGAACAACCTTGATATTCAGGAACTGATGAATGGGTACAAGTTGATCATTTATTACATGACGGGGAATAGTTTTTTGCATCTTGATTTTTATATAGATGAATTTGTAAATATTTTTGTACCAACCGATGCTTATGTTCTTCCGTTTTTTATGGACAGGAAAATGTCGTTGTCTGAAAATAAGGATTATTTGATAATCGAAAATAAAGATATAGATTTTTCTTTTGTATCAAGTTTGTATTTCAATCGTGTTTTTAAGGCGTTTTTCAATGTGTTGTACAACACAGAAGAAAGAATTGATTTTGTCAATATTGATACTAATTATTTGAAAACAAATATAGTTGAAATTTTGAATACGCAAAATTTTGATGGAGAGTTTGTTGATTTGAAAATCATAAAGCAAGCAGAAGTTGAAATTGAAATGTTGCCTGTCTTAGATTTTGTTTTGCTTGTGGCATTGGAATTGTTTTTAAAAAATATAAGAAATAAATCTCTTTCATTGATAGATGTATACAAACTGGCTCAAAATGATGACAAAAAGATAAATATATATTATGAGATGATGAACAATTTCTCTTTGCTAGAAATTTTGAATTTGAATTTTAATTGCTTGCTAAATTTGATAAAAATCAGCAAAGAACACATTCTTGAAATCTTGCAATACGAGTGTGGGGAATTTGAACTTGAAGAAATTCTAAAGATCATAAGAAGTTATGCGACAAACGATGAGGGTTTGTTGGGATATATGTATTTTTATGATATTTTTTCAATATAGAATCTTTCTTTTCGCCAAGTTTAGTTTGTAAAAAATTGATAGAAAAAAGTGATTTTGATTAAAGACAAAACTTCGGTCAAACATATATGTATGAAGAAAATGATAGTTGTTTTGTTTTTATTCTTTTTGTTGGTATCAAATTTGGGTAATGATAGAAAAGATTTTACATTGAAAAATTATGCGTCGGGTGAATATACAGTTTATACCAACAAAGAGGTGAATGAAGATTCAATTTTTTTGGGAACTTGTTATATGACAAAATGTATGAATGTGCCAAAAAATATAATTGGAGAGAGTATTAAGACATCGGATACCGAGTTGGTTTCACTTTTGAACAAACTCGAAGCTGAGATTGTCAAAACAGAGAATCTTGATTGTGGTGCAGTGGTCATTTCGGCATATAGTCCAAAAATCGACGAGAAGATAGAAATTGATGGAAAAAATGTGAATTTGCAGATTGCTTCATATACTGACTATTCTATAATAGGTTGGCCTATGATTATGGGTAGTTTCTGATTTTATGTTTAAAAATATTTTAATTGGAAACTATTGGACTAGGAGGATAAAATATGAATAGATCGGGAAATAATCAAAAGAAGAAATATATCACAAGTTATATATATGCTGTGATTGTCGCGTTGCTTATTGTTGCTTGTGCTGTCACAATCGCTCTGGTGAATAATGATTCGGACAAAAATAATATTGCGCATATTGGTGGAGAACAAAACATTCCTGTCGCTACAAAACCAAGCTTTGTTTTGCCGATGAATGGTGCTCAAATCATAAAAGATTATTCTGGCAGTGAACTTCAATACAACGACACCTTGAAACAATGGGAAATTCACAAAGCAATAGATTTTCAAGCAGGTGAAGACAAAAATGTTTATGCTGTTTCAAATGGTACTGTAAGCAATATCTATACGAATTATCTTGAAGGTACTGTCATTGAAATATCTCATGGCGACGGACTTGTGTCAGTGTACAAATCATTGAACAAAGATGTGCTGGTCAACATTGGCGATAGCGTATCGGCTGGACAAGTGATAGGATCAGTGACTGAGAGTATGGCTCAAGAACTAAATTCTGGCAATCATCTCCACTTTGAAATGCTTTTAAATGGCAAAAAAGTCGACCCAAACAACTATCTACCATTGGGTGATAAATAATAAAGAAAGAGTCAGTAGACTCTTTCTTTAATAAACAATAAAGATACAAATTATAAAAAACACTTGGATATACCAAGTGCTTTTTGTTATTAAATGTTTGTTTTTGTGCCTTTGATTTTTGATGAATATCTTGTCACTTTGTTGTCAAGGCTGTCGGTGATATTCTTTTCAAAGTCGCTATATCCTGTGTTGCTTGTGTAATTTTCTTCGGCACTGCTTGCTGGATAAACTTTGTCAAACAACATATCAAAATAAGTTTTTCCTGTCAAAGGATTGAGTTCAACTTTGAACAAGTTATTCGTATCTTCATCCAAATTGATCACTGCTTTGTCTGGGTCTATATCTGTAGAACCAACTTCGCCAACATAGTAGAGAAGGTGAATACCATAAGTGGTCACACAGAGATTTTGAGCATCCAAATCAATTTTGTTTTCATCGATATATATGCTATCTGACATAGAGTCTTTTCCAAGATTCATGAGTCTGATTGCTTCAGTGTTGAATTCTTCAACCATGCTTGAATTTCCGTTTGTTCCAACTACATAAGGCATACCTGCTTTGAGAGTTGAATCGGCGTCGCCTGTATATTTGAACATAAAGTCAATAAATTCATCCAAGTTGTCCACTTTGTCATAATCAGCAAAGATTTCGCTTAAAGTTTTCTTTGTATCAGTTTCGGTATATATAACTTCGTCTTTTTCATTGACAGATTTTTCACGATAAGTCACTTTTGTATTTGCAAGGATCAATGCGTATTCTTTGTCATATTCTGCCTGAGAGATAACTCCAGCCTTGAGTTCGCTTTCAAGTTGAGTCATGGCTGTCTTTTGTCCTTCGCTAAAAGTAAGTAATGTATGAACAAAATATCCAAACTTAGTGTCATCGGTCAGTTCTCTGTGATGAAGGATTGAATCAGCGCCTGTGCCAGATCCTTTCAATGCGTCTTTGTATGCTTGTTCACGATTTTTGTATTTGTTTCTATCAAGAGTGACAAGATAATCGTATTCATTGATAAGTTCGGTCAAGTCAAAAGTTTTGCTTTCATTTTTCAAATAATAGGTACGAATATTCTCTAGATATAAAGATTTGAGTTCACTGTTGAAATAATCTACAAAATATTTTCTGATGACATCTTGTGTTTCTTTACTAAAAGGTTTTCCGTTTTCATCACGCAAATAATATTGATTGTTGATGATATTTGTTGTCATGATATTTGTGGCTTTTGTGATAACCAAATCACGTTTGTCACCAAGGTAATCATATTCTTCTAAGAGATGATCAAAGTATGCGTTGATGATATAAGAAACTATATCTTTGTTCTCATAATCATTGATAATAGATATATCGATCAAAGCATCATTTTCTTCTAAAACATTTTCGTCATTAAGAATATATTTGATCACATATTGATCACCATCAAGAACGATCTCGGCACGCTTTGAATATTTATAATCAGTTGTATAATTATAAACCTTTGCGTCTGAAGATGAAGATTCTTCTTTTACAGGTTTTTCAATATCAATTTTCAAAATTGTCTTTGCTTGAGAGGTGAAGCTTTCAAATTGAGAATCAAGATTGTCAAAAATGTTTTGAATGGCTTGATTGATTTGATAACTTGTTGGCTTGTAGATGTCTTTATTGTCAAGACCGTATTGATACAACAATTCTCTGTCGATCAATAATTCCAATGTGTTGGATATTGCTTCTTTCTCAGACTGAGATTGTTGTGATACGTAATAGCTGTATCCATAGTTTTCATATGCATTGAGCAATTCGTATCGAGTGATCTTTGTGTTGCCTACTTTGGCAACAACTTCATTGTAATATTTGACTTTGTCAATCGAAAAAGTCGCACAGCCTGCAAGAGTGCCGGTCAATGTAAGTAAACAAATGATTAGTAATGCAAATAATTTTTTCACGTAGAACTCCATATTAATAGTAATTATTGTCTATTATAATATAATTTATTATAAAAATCAAGAGATTTTAATGTTAACCAAGCAAAAATTCGATCATATAATTCATTGCTGATTGTACGGTAAAATCGTTGATGTTCAAACTGATTGTAGGTGTGGAAGATTTCAAGAAATGGAAATGTGCAAACTTGTTGACTTTTTTGATTAATTTGGCAATATCAATGTCTGGATAGAAAAGTATGGACATATTTGCTTTGTTGATTATGATATGTTTGATGCTATGCTTTTCGGCCAGCGATTTCATCAAAGATACATTTGCAAGATGATATATTTCTTTTGGCAATTTGCCGTATTCGCCTATAAGTTCGCCAAGAACTGTCCTGATGTCCTCACGAGAAGAAATATTGCTGAGTTTTGCAATGACTTTGAGTCTTTCGGTTTCGTCTGTTAGGAACGATCTTGGAATGATAGAGTTGATCGCAATGTCAATTTTTACATCGCGATATGTTTCAACTTTTTCACCTTTAAGTTTTCTAAGGGTGTCGTTTAAAAGTTTTGCATACATATCATAACCAATCTTTATCATATGTCCGTGTTGAACTTTGCCAAGAAGTTCGCCAGCACCACGAATTTGTAGATCACGCATTGCTATTTTGAATCCACTTCCAAGTTCTGTGTTTTCGGCGATTGCTTGAAGTCTGTTGATTGAGTCTTCGCTGAGAAGTTTGTCTTTATTGTATGTGAAGTATGCGAAAGCTTGTTCGTTGCTTCTTCCGACACGACCACGAAGCTGATACATTTGACTTAGACCCAATCTGTCTGCTTCAACAACTATCAAAGTGTTTGCACTTGGTAGATCCACACCATTTTCGATAAGAGTGGTTGAAACAAAAATGTTTGTTTCTTTGTTGTAAAGTCTTTTTATTGCGTCTTCTAATGCTATTTCGCTCATTTGTCCATGTGCGATGTCGAATTTTGCTCGTTTGTCATCAAGTTTGCTCTCAAGAGTTTTGGCGAGAGTGTAAATTTGTTCAATGTTGTTGAAAACGATCAATGTTTGTCCGCCACGATTCAATTCTTCTTTGATTGCGTTCAAAATCAAATCTTGGTTATAAGCAAGGACATAAGTTTTGACGGCTTTTCTCTCGACGGGAGGGGTGTTGATTACGCTTATATCTCGAATTTGCATGAGAGACATGCTCAATGTTCTTGGAATAGGTGTGGCAGAAAGTGTAAGTACGTTGATATTATTTTTGAGTGTTTTGATGTGTTCCTTTGCTTTCACGCCAAAACGTTGTTCTTCGTCCAAAATAAGCAAACCTAAATCATTAAATTTGACATCTTGAGATAAAAGTCTATGTGTTCCGCAAATTACATCGATTTTTCCTTCTTTTAAGTCAGATATAATTTGTTTTTGTTCTTTTGAGGTCTTGAATCGGTTGAGCATTTCAACTCGAACACCGAAGTCTTTTGTTCTCTCTCTTGCGGTCATAAAGAGTTGCATGCTAAGTATAGTTGTTGGGGCGAGTATTGCCACTTGTTTTCCGGCTTGGACAGCTTTGAACATTGCTCGCATCGCCACTTCAGTTTTTCCAAATCCGACGTCACCACAAATGAGTCTGTCCATGACTCTACCTTCTATCATATCTCTTTTGATGTCAGCAATGGCATGGAGTTGATCGTTGGTCTCAATGTGAGAAAAAGCGTTTTCAAACTCTGTATACAAATAGTCGTCTTCTGGATATTTGAATCCTTTTGAAATTTTTCGTTTTGCATAAAGTTCTAGCAACTCTTCGCTCATATCTTCGATCGATTTTTGAGCGCGCAACTTTTGCATTGTGAATTCTTTTCCGCCAAGTTTGTTCAAAGTCACATTATTGTTTTCTGACAAGTATAAACTCAACGAGTCTGCTTGCTCGTATGGAATGTACAATATGTCTCCGCCTTTATAAATAATTTTGAAAAATTCTTTATCAACACCGCCGACTGACATATTGATCAATCCTTCACATTTTCCAACGCCATGAATAGAGTGAACGACATATTCGCCAGATTTTGGAAGATACTTGATTGGTTTTGTTTTTGCTGATTTGATTTCTTGTTTGTGCGCAAAGTTTGATGATCCGATATAGAATTTGTCTTCATCTGAAAAACAAATATTGTAAGGAATTTTAAGTTCGGTTAAAATGATTCCGTTTGAATTCTTGTTTGTGGAAAAAGGAATATTTGTGTCAAAAAAGATTTTCTTGATAGAATTTAGTGTATCGCTGTTGTCGAGACAGAGATAAATTTGTTTGTTGGTTATTGGCAAGAGTTCGTCTTTTAGTTTTTGAAGATTGTTTTTGTATGTTGAAAAATTTTTTGTATTGAAATTTAATTCCAAACAATCTTCAGTATCGATTTTATTTTTTAAATTTACTGAATCTATATCAAAATTTTCAAAAAATATTAATTTTTTATTGTTTTTTT
>JAZRUL010000106.1:0-2385 GCA_045652505.1 Candidatus Onthoplasma sp.
GACACCGATGCTATTGGATATAATGTGTTTGAGAATAATGAAAACTTAACTCACATAACTATTCCAGCGGGTGTGAAGTCTATTGGATACAGTGCATTTGCTGGTTGTACAAATCTTGCTGTTGTGAGCAACTTGAGTGGTTTACAACTTACTGACTTGTCTCATGAGACGAGTGATTATGGTTACATCACATGGTATCTTGGTGAGTTATACACAACCGAAATCGATGTGTATGAAAGATTTATCGGCAACGTGAAATATCTCGATGTTTATGATTTAACAACAGATAGATTGATTGATAGAGTTGTTTGTGGATATTATGAAGCAGGTCTCAGTGGAGATGTGGTGCTTGATGCAAATGCAACTGTCATTGCGTACAAAGCATTTGAAGGGGCAAATATCACAAGTGTGACATTACCTGCAGGATTAAGAAAGATTCAATACAAAGCATTCGATTCAGCACTGATGGTGAAGTTGGTCAATACAACAGGCTGGCAAATATATAATTCTGGAAGTTGGGATGATTTACTATCAGAAGATGCTGCTTCTATAATCGCAAATAATCCAGGATATGTATATCGTCGCAGATAATATTATCTATTTCGCAAGATAATTTAACAAAAAAACTCAACGAAAATCGTTGAGTTTTTTGTTGTAAAAAAAACCACTTGAGATAAGTGGTTTTTCGTTGTTTTATTTTTTAATTTTGCTTGATAAAAATAATCAGTTTTAGTTTGTGTGTTTTTTAATAAAACTTAACATTTTTTCAACAACTTGATCGATGTTAAGGTCGGTCGAATCGATGATGATTGCGTTCTTTGGAATGCAGAGAGGAGCAATCTTTTTTGCCTTGTCGATTTCGTCTCGTTTGACAAGTTGAGCTTCGATTTCTTTGAGAGTAATGTCTGGATTTTTCTTGATTTCTTCATTGAAACGTCTTTTTGCTCGCTCGCTCACAGCACAATCGAGATAGAATTTGTGTTCAGCGTCTGGGAAGGCGTAGCTACCTATATCTCTGCCGTCAATGACAATATTATTTTTTGAGCAGAATTCACGTTGGCAATCGTCTACAAGTTTTCGCACTTTTTCATTGATGCTGATTTGCGGTGTTGCGATGCTCACTTCGTTGTTGCGCAAATAGTTTGTCATATTTTGATTGTTGACAAGCACTTGTTGGATGTTATTTTCAAATTTTGTTTCAAGATTTAGTTTGGTTGTTTCTATCTTTGTTGTATCAATTTTGTTTTTCAAAATATATGCAGTGATTCCGCGATAAAGTGATCCGGAATTGAAATGAATGAAGTTTAGTTTGTTCGCAAGAAGACGAGCGACTGTCGATTTTCCACTTCCTGCTGGGCCGTCGATTGAGATAATCATTATCTATACCTCGCCCTAGATCCAAGTTCGCGCTCGATTCGCAGAAGCTGGTTGTATTTTGCGACTCTGTCCGTTCTTGAAATTGAGCCGGATTTGATCTGTCCAGCTTCGATTCCGACAGCAAGATCTGCAATAAATGTGTCTTCAGTTTCTCCGCTTCTGTGTGATATGATTGTGTTATAACCATGCTGTTTTGCGAGAGCAATTGTCTCCAGTGTTTCGGTCAAAGTGCCGATTTGATTGAGTTTGATCAAAATTGCGTTTCCTGCACCTTTTTCGATGCCTTCCATGAGAAATTTCTTGTTGGTCACAAACAAATCATCACCAACAATTTGTATTTTCTTGCCTAATTTTTTGGTCAACTTCACCCAGCCTGACCAATCGTTTTGATCAAGTCCGTCTTCGATCGAAATGATTGGATATTTCTTGATAAGTTCGCTGTACCAATCGATCATTTGTGCTGTGGTGTATTCTTCTTTGGAACTCTTTTTCAACACATATTTTTTCTTGTCCTTGTCATAAAACTCGCTTGCAGCAACGTCCATTGCGATCGCAATATCTTTGCCTGGAATGTATCCTGCATTTTTGATTGCTTCAACAATCGCTTGAAGAGGTTGCTCATTGTTCTTGAAGTTTGGAGCGAATCCGCCTTCGTCGCCAACAGCGGTAGGATAGCCAAGTTTTTTCAATACTTTTTTGAGTTCAACGAAAGTTTCGCTTGCCATTTGCATCGCTTTAGAAAAAGTCTTCGCACCAATTGGCATAATCATAAATTCTTGAAAATCAACATTGCTATCTGCATGCGCACCACCATTAATAACATTCATCATTGGGGTAGGAAGAAGCCTTCCATTTCCAAGAGTTTTAAACAATAATTTTTTCTTATTTAATGCGTTAGCTTTTGCAACTGCTAGGCTGACTGAAAGCATTGCATTTGCGCCAAGTTTAGTTTTAAATTCTGTGCCATCTAGCACTAACATAATGTTATCAATTTCGGTTTGTTTTTCA
>JAZRUL010000107.1:0-2492 GCA_045652505.1 Candidatus Onthoplasma sp.
GTATGTTTTTATAAACCATTTCATAATTTTATTCCCTTTTAAAATTATATCGTAGATATAATGTTTCCTTTTAAACAAAAAATCTGCCATAAGTTTACACTTGTGACAGATCTTCCCTAAAATAAAAACTGCCACATAGCGATATTGCTATATGACAGATGTTTTTGATATTTTTAATTATTTGCAACACAAAACTTCTACATATAGCAATTAAATGTAGTAGTAATAATATGAAGTTTGTGCAAATAAATTTTTCATTATATCTCCTTGATACAAAATTAGTATATGTAAAAATTTTAACAAAGTCAATAGTTTTCTCAAATTTATTTTCAAAACTTTGGGGTGTATTTGCTGTCGGCACTTGATAGATCTTGAGTGTAGCAATTGTTCATTCCTAACTTCAAAGCATGTGAAACAACTCTTTTATATTCAAGCGGCGTGATTTTGCGATTGATTTCAGGAAATTTCTCCGCTTCATATCTTGGCTCATACTGACTCATGATGCTCACTATTGTATCTTTGCTAATATTGTCACTGATCCAATTCAAACACCTCAAACTATCGTCTGTATGTGTTGGCAAAATCAGGTGACGAATAATTATGCCCTTTTTCATCTTGCCGTCAACAATTTCGTCAATTGGTGCGATTTCTTTCATCTTCTTTATTGCTTGTGTGCAATTTTCAACATAATTATCCGCATGGCTATATTTTGAAGCAATGTCGTTGTCCATATACTTCATATCCACCAAGAATATATCCACCAAATCTCTTAATTTTTCTATTGCTTGTTCCGTTTCATATCCATTGGAATTCCATACAACAGGAATATTTGGTTTGTAGATCTTGAGAGCTTCAACAATTTGATTTGTAAAATGCGAAGGTGTCACAAGATTGATATTGAGTGCCCCTTGTTTTTCCAATTTCTTGAAAATATGGGTCAATTTTTTTATCGATATATTCTTGCCCTTGTTTTTGTGGCTGATTGGGAAGTTTTGACAAAACACACATTTGAGATTACAGCCCGTGAAAAATATTGCTCCACTACCTTTTTCGTTTTCAGTTCCGCTGATTATTGGCTCTTCATAATGGTGAAGCATAACTTTGCTTATTCTCAATTTTTCACTTTGTCCACAAAATCCACAATTTTTTGATCTATCTACCCTACAATTTCTTGGACATATATCACAATTCATATTTTGATTTTATCTTGAAAAATTGTTATTGTCAAACAAAACCACGGCTTCAAGTTCTAAATCGATGGACAAGCGCGTATTATAATTTGAGGTAAAATATGAAAAAGAAAATTTTAGTTTGTTGTTTGCTTATATTATCATCATGCTTATTCTTTGCTTGCGGAAGTTCAAAGAAAATTGATATCGCCAATCACACCATTGAAGAGAGAAACCATTTATTCTCTGCTCACGATGATATATATTCATTGACATTATCGACCGGAACAAGAGAACACGACTATGCTCTTGACGGCATAAGAAATGAAATGGTTGATTTCAGTGTTTTGAGTCTAACCAAACTAGACGGAAGTTCTCTAAGTAATGACACATACACTTATGTGCTCACAATCAACGAAGAAACACACACAGGATATCTTGAAAAAAGCGAAATTGACAATTCTTATAATATCGACTTGGGTCTGAACATCTCTGCTGACGCCAAAGTTATAGCAAAAATAACATTCACCGGATATTGCTTTGAAAAAGACCTTGCAAATGTTTCAAGCGAGTTTGTTGTAAGCAAACAAAAAGCAATTGAAACAGCAAATAAAGAACTTAAAAAAGAACTCAAAGAGATCACAAGCGATAAAAACAACAGAATTGAAACAATCATCAAAATCGTCAAAGACTATTCCACAAGCGAAGTCAAAAGATATTATTGGTACATAGGAGTTGTATCCAACAATGGCGAAACTCTTGGAATCTTGATCGACACAAACACCGGCGATGTGGTAGCAAAAAAAGTTTAGAGCAATCTAAACTTTTTTAATACTGTTCCCAATTTATTTTGTCTATTATCTCTTTGTGATCATCTGTCAGATCAAATACATCAATAAATGCTTCGTCTACATCTTCACCTTCAAGATATTCCTCGGCCTTTGAAACGAAGTTTATTCCATCATATTTGATTAATCTTAATCCTGCCGGCGCTATAGTTAATCGTATTTTCAATTTATTGCAAAGTGCTTGCCCCATTACACAACCGAAAAAGTTAAAATATGGATTTTTGAAATTACAACCACATTTTATTCCCACAACTTCACATAATTTCTTTACGCACATTTCTTTGATAATGCATGTAAGATTGTCACTCTCTATTGAAGAAGATATATCCCCAATAAATTCTTCGATTTTCTTTATAATTTCTTGGTCATTTTTGTTCAAGTTTTCGTATTTTGTTTCATTCATACTATAAATATAATACAGATTTGTACAAAAGTCAATACAATTGTACAAAATATACATAAATTATTTACATAA
>JAZRUL010000108.1:0-4106 GCA_045652505.1 Candidatus Onthoplasma sp.
AATAAATTAGTTAGAGATAAAATTCCGTCAATAATTTCAAGTCACAACGAAAAACCAAACACTAGAGTTTTGTCTGATGAAGAATATATCAAGGAACTCAATATAAAACTGCAAGAAGAAATGAAAGAATATCTTGAAAGCGGAGATGTTGAAGAACTTGCAGATTTGGAAGAGGTTTTGAGAGCCGTTCTTGATTATAAAAAAGTTTCATATGAAGAATTTGAAACTATAAGAAAATCAAAAGTGGAAAAAAGAGGAGCTTTCAAAGATAAAATCTATCTTGAATCTGTTGAGGAAAATAATTTATAAAGAAGGAGAAGATTTTTGGAGTCCCGTGAGAAGAATTTCGAAATGGGGGTAAGCAATTTTGACTTTTATGTTAAATTATACACTATAAAACAATATAAATCCTTATAAATGAAAGAGATTATCAAGAGAAAACATTTATGTTGTCGCTTGATAGGAGTGGCAAACACCTAAACAATGAAGTTTTGTGATTTGTCACAAAAACGATAAAAGAGAGGTGATTTGCCACGATAGATACTCATTGTCATATTAATGATCCAAAATTTAGTGGAGAAGTTGACCAGATTGTCAACAATTTTTTGTCTGCCGGAGTGGACAAAGCGATTTGTGTGGGTTGCTCAATTGTTAGTAGTCGAGATGTGATGGAACTATCAAAGAAATACGACTCGGTATATTGCACGATAGGTGTTCACCCAAGTGATTGTGACACATACGATGAAACTGCATTAGAAGAAATGATCAAGAACAGGCACAACAAAGTGGTGGCAATAGGCGAAATCGGGCTTGATTATTATTGGACAAAAGATAATAAAGAAGAGCAAAAACAAGTGTTTGATAGTCAAATCAAACTTGCCAAGAAATATAATCTTCCAATAGTTATTCATTGCAGAGATGCTTTTGGTGATACTCTTGAGGTTTTGAAGCAAAATATGCCTCTTGATAATGGGGTGGTGTTTCATTGTTATAGTGGAAGCCTAGAGTTTGCCGAGCAACTACTCAAAATGGGTGCCAAATTCTCATTCACAGGCACGGTCACTTACAATAATGCGAAAAATGTGCAAGAAGTGGCAAAGAATCTTCCACTTGACAGCTTCTTCTTCGAAACCGACAGCCCATATCTCACTCCAATGCCATATCGTGGTGAGCGAAACGAGCCAAAACACGTGGTGGAAGTGTGCAAATTCGTGGCGGATTTGAGGGGGATAAAGTATAAAGAGATGGAAAAAATCGCAGATGAAAATGCTAAAAAGTTCTTTAATATTCAATAAATAAAGGTTCAAACCTTTATTTTTTATGTTAAATCAAAGAAAATCAAGTGAATGTGAAAAAATGTCCTGAAGATAAAAAGAAAGATAATTAGTTTTCAAGAAAAAATAATTGAAAATACAAATAGAGTATTGACAAATAAAAATTTTGGTGTACAATCATGATACCTGTTAAGGAGGGTTTTTATGGACAAAAAAGAAAGAATAAAAAACAAGATTGTGAAGTTGTATGAAAAATACACAAAAATGCAGAAAAATCCAAGTAAAATAAGCATGTTTGCTTTTATACCGTTGGCTTTTATTTCTGCTTTTGGTCTCTCACTTTTGGGTAATTTGATTGTGCCAGGTGCTATTACAACCATGATTGCAATTTTGTCGGGAATTGGAATAACGATGGGTGCTGTTTATAATTTTTCCGGTGATTATCATGATATACGCTTAAATCGTATTCAAAACAAATTATTGGATTTAGAATATGTTTTGACTGAAAAATATGGCTTTGATAAAGATGGCAACATTTTGTGTGTTCCTGCTGACAAAGTGAGAGATTATCTTGATGGAAAATATATTTTAACAAAGAGTTATTATGTAGAATACAAAGATGCGTTTGCTAGCTTGACAACTCAAGAAATCGAAGATTTGAGAAGCAAAGGTTTTGAATTTCACAAAAATATAGATAGATTGAAAGCTTTGTCACCAGAGCAAGTTAAGAAATTGTTGTCAAAAGGTTATACAATCTCAAGAGATGGAATTGAAACTATCTTCACAAAAGATGGCAAGAAATTGCAATTAGATTGCAATGAGGCAAGTTATATATTCCCTTCATACGAAATGAAACTTTCAAAATTTCAACAAAGAGATAAAGAAAATCTCATCGCTTGCATGACTGCAAAAAACAAATCTGTGGAAAAAGGTGCAAAGAAAGACGAAATGTTCGACTATGAGACTGGTATTGATTTGAATTTAGATTAAAAAAAGGACCTTATTATAGGTCTTTTTTGTAAATATAACCAGACATCTTTTTCGATTACAATAGAAAAAGTATTTGAATTTTGCGATAATATTAGGTTTATGTTGGCAAGATTGATTTTGTTGTATTACAAAAGATTTGTATATTGGTGGTGAAAAAAACAAAAGATTAAAGTATAGATTTTATTTCTTTTTATTTCAAAATATGTCAAAAAAATTTCAAAAAGGGTATTGACAAATTGTGGAAATGCGATATAATGTTATCGTCAGCTTGGTCAGATGGTCGCATGTTGAGTGTTATGCTCAACCTGAGGAAAGTCCGAGCTTCACAGAGCATGGTGCTTGCTAACGGCAAGTCTAGGCAACTAGAAGGAAAGTGCAACAGAAAATAACCGCTATACCCCTAAGTGGTTAGTAAGGATGAAAAGGCGAGGCAAGAGCTCACCGCAATGTTGGCGACAACATTGGTCCATGTAAACCCCACCAGAAGCAAGGTTAAAATGTCCATATAAGTTGCTCGCTTAGGATATTAAAAATACCGCTAGAGATGTGTAGCAATACACAGACTAGATAGATGACCGTCAAATACAGAACTCGGCTTATAGGCCAAACTGCCACCTAAATGCTTTCATCCTTTTGGATGGTAGAGAATGTAAAACTACATTCTCTATTTTTTTACGCGAAAACATTGCCTTTCGTAATCATTTGCTCAATAAATTCGCAAATTTCATTTTCAGGCAAGTTTTCGCGTTTACTAATAGGGGGCAAACTGGCTTTCCCCCTATTTATCCCCCTTTGTAAGCGGTAAAGTTTGAATAAATGTCAAAATATATGGAAATTTTAAATATATCACACGACCTAATTTGTCGTTTGCAAAGGATAATATTAGTTTTTAATTAGATTTGTTTTCAATATTTCGAGGGCTTTGTTCTCGATTCGTGATATATAACTACGGCTTATTTTGAGTATATCTGCGACTTCTTGCTGGGTGTGTTCAATTCCGTCTTTCATGCCGTATCGTAGGGCGATGATATCGTATTCTCGCTGATCAAGTTTGGTTTTCATGAGGCGCAGGGTTTCTTGATATATGACTCGCTTTTCAACCACAACACCGGGATCGTCGTTTTCGTCCTGTGGGATAATGTCGCTAAAAGTGAGTTCGCCGCCGTCTTTGTCGACACCGATTGTTTCTTCAATGCTGACACAAGCACGGTGTTTTTTTGTTGCTCGAAGTAGCATCAAAATCTCGTTTTCGATGCAACGACTTGCATAGGTAGATAGTTGTGAGCCTTTTTCTTGCTTGAAAGAATCAATACCTTTGATGAGTCCAATTGAACCAACAGAAAGAAGTTCGTCAGCTTCAATTGATCCCTGATATTTCTTGGCAACGTGAGCCACAAGTCGCAGGTTGTGGTTTATGAGTGTTTGTCTGGCTTCTTTGTCACCATTATTCATCTTTTCGATCAATTTGTTTTCTTCTTCTCGAGTGAGTGGGTTGGGGAAACCATTAAATTCATTGACGTATCCGTGAAAGAACATCAATTTTGACATAAATGCACCAAGTGTCTCGAAAACCATAATACTCCTTTTCTGTTTAACAGATAAATGAATATATGTCGAAACTTGTCGCAATTTGCCTGTACAACATTATTTTTAATGTTTTTAATTGTTTATTTAATTTTTATTTAGATTTTATTTCGGTTGATTATTGTTTTTTTTAGTTAAAACAAGTTTTTTTAAAAAAGAAAATTTTATATAAATGCAAAAATTTTTAAAAAATGTGTTGACAAATAAAAATATTGTGTTATAATACTGTCATAAGAAAGGGAGTAGTTCCCATTGGTG
>JAZRUL010000109.1:0-5484 GCA_045652505.1 Candidatus Onthoplasma sp.
TTCCTAAGACCGCTTGGCCTCCGACTTTAATTATTTTGTTGAAAATTGTAGATAATATCATTATCTAACGAAATTATTAGGGGTAAAACATGTTTAAGAAAATCATGAAAATTACAGGTATCGTCGTTGGTGCAGTTGCAGTGTTTACAGGAGCTGTGCTTGGCATCATGGCTGCCATGGGAAAATTTAAGAAAAAGAAAATCTATCCCAATAGATTGTATTTTGCCCAGACCGAGCAGGTAGTCATTTTTGATGAAAAGAACGATCCTGACAAATGGTATTCATTCACGGTTTATGGTGAGAATACGGATAGTGAGTATGCCGTCAATCAAAAGGATTGTTACATTTCATTTGAGAATAATAAAGAAGCAACAAAACTGATAGAGTTGTATGACAAAAACAAAAACAAGTTGGAAGCAAACAAGTCAGGAAGATTTGAAGTTGAATGTAATGAACCTGTGTATTATAAGGTCAAACCGCAAGAACAAGATTTTGATATCAGAAATGGTCAATTCGGAAAAGTAGTCATTAGTGCTATGGGTGAAGAATTGAGTATGGTTGCATCAAGCAAAGATCTCACAATTTGGATTGACAGAAAAGTGGATTTGCTTGAAGTAAAAGATGATTTTTCTAATGCAACACCAGGTCGTGAAGAAAACGAATTTGCAAAACAATACATAACTGTTGCGGCTGTTGAGTCTGATGCGACCGAAGAAAATAAATTGTATTTTGATTATACAGCAAAACCTTTTGCTTCGCTTCATCCTACAACCAAGACTGGTGGATTCTATGGCAAAAAAGAAGTTGAGTTGTATTTCAAGGATCCTGTGTCTGGAGATTATGAAAAGATGGAACCAGAGACATGTTCTTCTAAGTCCAATGGCGTGGTGGGCTGGAATGAAAACAAAGGTCAATTCTATTTTGTCAGCACAGATGTTGGTTCTTATGATTTCTATATTGCAACATTTGCAACTTATCAAGATAAAATTGATTATTATGCTGAACTTGCGGCAAATCCAGACGATAAACCATCTGAAAGAGAAAAATTGGATCATATGGTAGTGACACATGTGAATGTGAAAACTTACGATATTGGTATTGATCAAGTAAAATTTGAAGCTGATGATATAACATTGGATCTTAGAAACGAAAATCTTATCACTTTGACTGAAACAATTGCTGGTGGAACTAATCTTAAATTGTCAATGTTTGATAGCGATGATGAAGAAAACTTCAGCAGAATGAATTCAATTGAATTTATTGATAGCGAGGAAGATTTGGGTCTTATCGAAAATGGTAAGGCGATTATGGTCGATCTTGCGAACGAATCAAATACATTTGAAATTGATTTGGCTTCATATAGAAACTTATCGAACAAAATAACTATAGATGGGACTACATATGATATAGAATTTGTGACAGAAAATGGCAAGAAGATTTCCCTTTTCGGCAACACATTGATTTATTTGGCCAATGGAACAGGAGAGTTTATTTGCTCAAATGGTTATTTATTGCTTGATGAAGATGGTCAATTAAGTCTTTTGTCGGCAGGAACATACCTTGGATTCTTTGAAGATGATAATGGATATAAATTTATCGAAGAAAATGATGATAAATTTAAATATTCTGTGGAAAAAGTCAAAGAACAAAATGGAAGATGGAATGTAAATGTAAAAGAATATGATGGTGAAACAGAAGTTTTCCTCAAATGTTTGGTTGTAAACTCAAAAGAAGCTTATAATTATGGAACTAGAGGTCTTGTCACTTCAACATATCAAATTGATATCAAAGAAATCGGCTTGTATTTTGGTGAAAACTTCACATTCAACGAAATTGTACAAGAAAACAAATTGACTTTGAATATCTCTTCAGATAATGCAGATGAAAAAACATTCAAAGATATTGTGACTATTGGTGAGAATGTTTCTTTCAATCAATGCGTGTTTGTGACTGATTATAGAGAAGATGGAAATTACGAAATAGAAGTTGATACAAGCAAAACATTTGATGATAATAAATATGTCCTTGTTGGATATTATGATGGTGGAAAATTTGTAAATAGTGTCAAAGCAAAAGCGCAAATTAATGGCTTGGAAACAAAAATATATGTAATGCAACTCAAGACCACAGCAGAAGAGACTGTTGAGACTGTGACAATTGACAGTTCAAAAATTCATGCAATCAAAGATTCCAATCCAATCATTGTGGATGTATTGTTCAAAGCGCAAAATATAGAATTCACATATCCTGCAGATGTGAATACAGGTGATGACAAATATAGTTTGTATGCAGAACAAACAGGCTATGAAATCACTCTTTCAGGTACAGATTTGGAAAACTTGATCGCAGCAGGTCTTATAATTGATAATTTCAAGGTATATTTGACAGGAACGAAAGTTGAATCAGATATGATTGAGATATCTGAATTGGATACTAATAAATTAAAAATCAACACTTCAAATTTCGAGCAAGATAAGAGTGTTGAAATCGTGCTTGAATTCAATGGTGTTTCATTCAAGACTCAACCAATCTATTTGGAATCTATCAAACCTAATACTGTGTCTTACTATTATACTGAAGCTGACAAGGTAGATTTGTTTGTTCTTAAAGATGATGAATCATTGAGTGATTATGATGACACAAAAGTGTTTACATACAAAATGATTTTAGGTTTTAATGGTGAAATCAAAGCAACAAGTCAAGGTATCTTCAATGGAAATACACTATTGTCAGATTCGGCTATCACTTTAAAAAACAATAGTACGCCAGGATTCAAAACTGATATTGATAAAGTTGTACAAACTTTCAATTATGAAAGTCAAGATAAAGATATATTTGATAAAGATGGTGAATCTCTTGTTGCATATCGTGTTGGTACTACTTATCTCAAAGTGACTACAACAAGTGGTTATATTGGATATTTGAAAGTTGTTGTTGAACAAGATGGTAATTTCATACTTACTGATAAAAAAGATAAAGAAAACAATACAGAAGTTGGCAATAGTTTGGTATTAAAGACGTCCGCTTCAGATTACACGTTGGACACAGGCTTGTCTTATAAGTATGGTGATAATATTCCAATTGATGATTTGGTGGAAATTTCAAATATAGATATTAAAGAATTCGGTGGCGGTGATGGAAGTATCGATAAAGACGGAAATATTTTCTATTATGAAGGAAACGAAATCTTAACTATTGAGAAAACTGCTAATGTTTGGAAGTTTACTAGAAACAATTACAAGTATTCAGATCTCGTGATCAGTTTCAATGTGACAGTTCCTACAAGAAAGGATGTTGTTGCTGTGACTCTCACATTCGATCCTGCAACAAAGATCAATTTCAACAGCGAATGGAACAATCAACAAGTGTATGTTGGTACAAGCATATTGTTGACCGAAGAAAGCACTACCGGATCATTCGCTAATCATCCATATTATAAAATAACAAATAAAAGCGGAACTGACATTAAAGTATCAAAAGTTGAACTTAATGGGGTTGAAATTGCTGATTTTACTTCGATTATAACTTATAATAATACAGCAAAAACTAATACATTCAAACCAACAGAAACAGGAAAATACACAATCAAATTCTCAAACAATGAAACAAGAGAAATCGAGGTTGTGGACAATGTTGTGGCAATATTGATTGCAACTGAATTCAATTCAGAATCTACAGGTGTCAATTTCATTGAATTGTATAAATTTAAAACAAAAGATACAAGTAATAATGATATTATATATGGACAAAACGTTGGAATTTATACTTTCGATATAACCAATTATTTAGAAAAAATAAATAATTTAGATTCAAATCTTGCAATAAGTGGCAATACGATATTTAGTTATGGTCAAGTTGATACTGCTTATAAGTTTAGTACAGGAAAAATAACTGATCTAAAAACTGCATCAATAACTGAAACTATTAGCTTAACTTATAATGGTAATAAACTTGTTATATATCGCGAAAACAATAAACTTGATTCGGTAGATGTGAAGATCAACAATATTTATTCTATAACTGAAGGTGTAGCAGAGAACATGTTTATCGAAGCATATAGAGAAAAAGATGTTGATAACATGTTGACTATTCCAGAAGATCTTACATTGAAATCAATCATTGTAGATGGATCTGAGTATAATGCTGCTTCAGAAAACAAAGTGACTATAACTAGTGCTATTACTGAATTCTCAACTAAATCTGTGACATTTACATTTGATGGCGGATATACTTATACAACCACTGTTGAATTAAGACCATATTTGCCAAGCAAGAGCGAAACTTATAGTATCTATGCTGGTGATAGTGGAAATTGGTTGGAAAAATTCTTCAGCACCGGTGACAAAACTAATACTAGCATTTATTATGGTTATGACCCTTCGATAATCACTGAAATTAGTGTGGCATATCCTGAAGATTATAATGATGTGGATAAAATTATTACATTTAACGCTGATGGATCTTTCAAAGTAAATAATATTTATTCTCAAAGCAAGAAAGTTAGATTGATTTTCACATTCATATATAAAGACGGAAAAGATTATACCGAAGTTGTCGATGTGACAATCAAAAATGAGTTGATGATCGAAGCGGTTTATCCTTATAATGGATTGACTGTTGATCCAAAACCAAGTCTTGCTTCTAGTGATTCTGAATTTATCGCTTGGTATCAAACTCAACAAAATCTTTATTTTGAACCGGTTTTGGTTGGACAAACTATAAGTTTGGTTGCCCAGGGTGATTATCAAGACAGAGTTTTAATCAAGAATAAGAATGGAAATCTAGTTGAAGGTGCTAATACAATAAGCAGTGTTCAAGTTGTGGCTTCTAGCAGTTCTTTGAGCAGTTATCAAATCAATTACAACAGCAATGACAAAACTATTACCTTTGCAACAACTAATTTGTTGGGTTATAACGGCAAGGGATATATCGTCTTGAAGATAACTACAACCACAGGTTCTCATGATTATTATACAGTGCAATTGGTGAATAGAACAGTTGCTTCAAGTAAAGATGAATATACAGCAACTGCAGAAAATCCAGAAATTGATTTTGTTTCTGACAACAAATTGCTTGGTACTGAGATATCAACAATCTTATCAGAATTTACAGGACTTGCATCTGGTAGTGTTGATACTTCAAAAGCAAGTTTCTATCTTGTAAAGGTTGACGGAATTGGAAATAAAGAAATCAATTCAGGTTTGTTGAGACAAAACTTGTCAGATAAAAAATTACCTAAATTATACAACTATGTGACACTCAAAATTGCCTTGATTTATAAAGACGGAGAAACATATATAAATGCAGGTATTTTGACCTTCTATGTAAAACCATATGGTGCTCCAACAATAAAAACTGAAAATGCTGAGAGTCCAACCAACGCAAATGAATATCCAAATGGATATTACACTGCGACAATTTCAAATTCTGCGACAGAAGTGGAAAATCCGTTTAACGAAAACGGTATAAATATGATTAGTGAAG
>JAZRUL010000110.1:0-10540 GCA_045652505.1 Candidatus Onthoplasma sp.
CTTTTATATGTCACAACAAGAAAATTTGTAAATATAGTTAAAAATGTTTGCAAATAAAACTAAATTAAGTTAAAATAATATCGACTACTAGATAGTTAATCTAAAAAAGGGGAAGGTGAACAGACTTGAATATCACAGACATCAGAATTCGTTTGGTGACAAAAGAAGATAGCAAGTTGAAGGCTGTTGCTTCATTCACAATTGACAATGCATTCGTAGTGCATGATGTCAAGATCATTGAAGGCGCTAATGGAAACTTCATTGCTATGCCTTCAAAACAAGCACCAGGTGGCGACTATAGAGATATCGTACACCCATTGAACACTGAAACTAGAGAGCAGATCAGTGCTGCAATCTTGGCTGCTTATGACAACGAAAAAAACGCTCAATAGTTTTTAGTTAGGTCTAAATTAGCAACCAAAAATATCCACTTTCATGTGGATATTTTTTCATAACAAAAAGATAGGCATTTGCCTATCTTTTATTTTATATATTACTTAAGAATGCGAGTTGTGCTCCCAGATTTTCATTCCAAATTCCGCCAGCAAAATCAAATGTAAGATCTCTACTCCAAGAGTGATTGATCGGAATAATCCATGCCAATCTAAATGTAGCCTTGACAGAATAAGTTCCTTTGAAGCTTGATGCAGTTGAGAATCCTGCATCGTCAACTTCTTTGACAAAGTTTTTGTTGCCAGAGTCGTTGTAAGTTGATCCCCATGCTTGAGCGATCACTTCAGCAACTTCGTATGACAATCCATTAGATTTTGCCTTTGAAGAATTCACTACAACGCTTTCCATAATACCAGTGTTGTGACCTTTTTCTTCATAAATATTATTAGGTCTTGTTCCATTTCTTTCAAGTTTATCATTCTTGGTTTCGAGATAGAATGTACCATGTCCGTTAAGAGCAGAGTTTACACTCACATTTCTCACTACAGCATTGTTTTGAAGCTCAATCACTACAAGAGATGTTTCTGTAGAATTATCTCCACCAATGAGTTCGCTTGAACATTGAATGTTTGTCATTGTTCCAGCTGTCAAATCATACGCCAAGTTGGCAACACCTATATTACCTTCGATTGTGATATCTTCCACATTGCCGTCAACATATTTACCAACCAAAACTTGATCAACAACAGCTTCGGTTTTGTTCATAATTGATGCAATACCACCGACATAATTTCCTTGAAGGTTGCTTCCTGCGATTGCTTGAGTGACATTGCCTTTCAAGCTTCCAGCTATACCACCGACATACATTTCTTCGCCATCAAACATTGTTCCAACATTTTCAAGTGTACAATAAACATTGTTCATTTGACCATTATGTTCACCAGCAACACCGCCAACATAATTTTTAGCTCCTGTTTTTGCTTCGAAAGAAATTCCTTCACCAGTCAAGTTTGCATTTGAAATTACACCATTGTTAACACCAGCAACACCACCGATATAGTTTGTGTTGACTGCTTTTTTGATGACAATCTTCACATCCAAAACAATATTTTGAACATCTTTATTATTCTCTGCGATAATTCCACCAATTTTTGAAGCGGACTGATCAACATTATGAACAATTTCAACTTGAGCGCTTACGCCATTGATTGAAGCATTGTTGATTGCAACCAAACCTGCAACTCTTTCTGTTCCTGAAATTGTTAAAGATGTAATAGTTGTATTTTCAATAGTTCCTTCAACTGCCTCAGCCACAACACCTGCGCTATTTCTGATTTTTGCACCATCGTTGATAGTCAATGTTTGAACAGAACAAGATGAGATATTTCCTTTTGTCAACTTGCCAGCAATAATACCGAAGTTGTCAATTGCAACATTGTTGATTGTTGTGTTGTTCACCGCAACATTTTCAACTGTTGACACAGCCACTTGATCTGTTGATTTGATTTCGCCTGCCAATACTCCTGCATTTGTTGCATTTGTATTTATAATTGCATCTTCAATAATCAAATTCTTGATTGTACTATTTTCAATATAAGAGAACAATCCAACCAAATCATTTGATGCTTTATTGATATTTAAACCCTTGATTGTATATCCTTGACCATCAATTACACTATTTTTGAGTGCATATGGAGTCCAATCAATACCTGTCAAATCAATATCTGCATTCAAAATATAATACACATCTTCATTGTCTTTGCTGAATGTTTCAATAAACTTTTGAACATTTTCTTCGTTTGTTGCGTTTGGATCTCCAATTGGTTTACTGTTAAGATCTCTTGTCAAATATTCGATACTTACAGAAACGTCAGTTGTTTCGATGAACTTAAGTTCTGGCAATTTGTTTTCTGCAATTGTCCAAATACTTATATTCCACAAAACTTTATCACTTTTGTTGTCGCCAACAGCATAATAAATATAAGTATCATTATTTTTCAATTCTGCTTCACTTGTAAATCCTTCAATCAAATACAAGTGTTTATCTTTGTCAGATAAAGTTGTAAATATTGTGCTTTCATCATTGTTGATTGCATTTTTTCCATCCAATACAACATAGTTTCCGATGAAGAATCTTCTTGAATTGGCTTTTGCCGTATCAAATTCTCCAACTGTTGAAACTTTACCCACAAAAGCACCCAAATTTGTATAGCCACTATTTGCAACAGCATATGAATGTTGGATATTTCCGCTTGTTTGACCGATAGTGAATTCTCCAACCAATCCACCAGCATTTGCAACAATTGCGTTATCCATATTAATGTTGCTTGTTGCATAAGTTGAACTAACAACTGATTCAACCACACAACCTATCAATCCACCAACTTGTGTATCATTTGAAGTCACATTAATTGTGACACCTTTTGCTCCACACATTGAAACGACAGAATTTTGTCCTTCAACTTTACCAATCAATCCACCAACTGTACCAGCGTTTTGATTCTTTGTGATTGTTGAATTAACCACATTTATTCTTTCAATGATACCACTTGCTTTTCCTGCCAAAGTACCAACATTTACGTATCCGCCAACGATTGTAGTATTATTGATTGTCAAATCTTTCACAGTAGCATTATTAAGTTCGTAGAACAAACCAGCATTTGTATATGTTGCCTTGTCAAGATTGAGTCCTGATATAGTGTGTCCATTACCAAAGAACTTTCCACCAAAAGATGCAAAAGTCAAATCATCTTCTTTGATACCAATAGGTTGGAATGTCTTTGACAATGTTATGTCACTTCTCAAACTATAACAAGCATTTTCATCATAAATATTTCCAATTTTCTTCAAGTCAGCTTCACTGCTCAAATAATATGGGCTATCTTCTTGTCCATCACCAATGTGAACAATAACTTCCAATTTTGAATACTTCTTGTTTGTTGTAGAGATCACAATTGAAGTATGTCCACCTTTCTTTGCTTTATAATAGCTTCCAACTTGGTCAAACTCAATATATGACAAAACTTCTTCACCACCTGCGTTGTAGTTATATTTTGTCTTTTTATCTTTCTTCACCACGTTGATATCCAATTCTTCCAAATAGATTACATCGCCAACGTTGCAATAAATCTCTTTTGCGCCGACTGTAATTATCTCATCATTACGCAAAAAGTAGTAGGTAGTAAGACCTACACAAACTGTCACAATAATTGCAACTAGAAATATTAAGAACTTCTTCATAATTTCTCCCCAAAACGAATTTGTAAAATAATTATATCGTAAAAACACCATTTGTCAATACCCTTTTTCAAATTTTCTTACCCACTCAATAAATTGAGATGACAAAAAAAGAGCGAAAAATGTCGATAAATTTATCGACCATATGTTCGAAAGAAGTCAATTTTGTTTGCGAAAAAAGAAAATTTGTAGTAATATATAAGCATGAAAATAGTCGGCAACGTTGAAAATACTGTATTTCGCAACACAGAAAATGGTTATTCTGTGGTCAATTTGTCATATGATAAGAAGCGATTGACTGTTGTCGGCAATATGCCAGAAGTTTTTGAAGGTCAAACTCTTGAGATCGAAGGCGAATTCATTGTCAACAAGAAATTTGGCGAACAATTTCAAGCCACTGAAATTAAAGTTGTTGAGCCAAAGACTCTAAGTGCTATCGAGAAATATCTATCCAGTGGTCTTATTTATGGCATCGGCCCTGTGACTGCCAAGAAAATCGTGGACGAGTTCAAAGAAGACAGTCTTGATGTCTTGGAATTCAATCCAGTGAAACTCAGCAAGATTCGTGGTATAAGCAAGCAAAAAGCAATTGAAATTTCCAATGCTTACAACGAAATCAAAGATATGCAAAATGTTGTCATGTTCTTACAATCGCATTTCATCACAACAAATACTGCAATCAAGATTTATAATACCTACAAAGACAAAACAATCGAACTAGTCAAAAGCAATCCTTATCAACTTGTGGACGACATTGACGGAATTGGTTTCACAACTGCCGACAAAATTGCAATCAAACTTGGAATCGACCTCTATGGCGAGAATCGAATAAAAGCAGGTCTTGTGTATACACTCAAAGTTGCAAGCGAACGAGAAGGTCACACTTTCCTGCCTACAAAGGAATTGATAGCAAATTGTCTTGAGATACTGAACTTCTCACAAAGCGAAGAAGTTTTGGTATCCAAATGTGTTGAGTATCTTCAAATCGAAGGAATGCTCAAGAATTTCACATATCACGGTCAGGACGTGAGTATGTTGACCAAATTTTATTTTGAAGAAAAATATATTGCGAGAAAACTTTTCAAACTCTCACACAATCAGTTTGAAAACGATTTGAATTTTATTGATAGTATCAATCTTTATCAAAGAATCAACAATATCCAACTCAATGGAGAGCAAACTGATGCCGTTTTGTCAAGCCTAACAAAAGGTGTCTCGATCATCACAGGTGGACCAGGTACAGGTAAGACAACCATTGTCAAGTGTATTTTGAGCCTAACAAAAGAACAAAACAAGAAAGTTCTTCTCTGCGCTCCGACCGGTCGAGCATCAAAACGACTCAGCGAAACGAGTGGTGTGGAAGCAAAGACAATTCACAGAGCACTCGAAGTCAACCCTGCTGACGGAGAATCATATTTCCACCGCAACGAAAACAATCCTCTTGACGCAGATGTTGTGATTGTTGACGAAGTCAGTATGGTGGACTGCAATTTGTTCTATCATTTACTCAAAGCTCTTCGCTCCACTGCCAGACTTGTGCTTGTCGGCGACAAGGACCAGTTGCCAAGTGTGGGTGCTGGAAATGTTTTGCGTGATTTGATTGAGTCAAAGGTGGTCGCAACCACTCAACTCGTCAATATCTATCGTCAAGGAACAGATAGTTTGATTATCACCAACGCCCACCTTATCAACAATGGCAAAATGCCAATCATCGACAACTCGAGCAAAGACTTTTTCTACGAAGCAGGCAAAGATCTCGTCACGAATAGCGAAACAATTCTCAATCTTGTGACGACAAGACTTCCAAACTATTTTGGCTATAAGCCAAAAGATATTCAAGTTCTTGCTCCAATGAAAGCCGGACCTTGTGGAATCGACAATCTCAACAAGCAACTTCAATCCACAATCAATCCACATATCACAGGGGTTGAACTCAATTTTGATTTCACGAAATATCATGTCGGCGACAAAGTCATGCAGACAAGCAACAACTACGAAATGCAATATATCAAGTATGAAGAAAATGGTATGACTCAAGAAGGAAGCGGAGTCTTCAATGGTGATATTGGTTATATCACAAGAATTGAGCCTGACACTCACGAAGTGACAATCACATTTGATGATGGCAAAATCTGCAAATACGCATCAAGCGAACTTCATCAAATCACTCTTGCTTATGCAATCACAATTCACAAGAGTCAAGGAAGCGAATTCGATTGTGTCGTGATCCCACTCGTTCCTGGTGCACCGATAATTGTCACGAGGAATCTTCTCTACACCGCAATTACGCGTGCAAAAAAGACGGTCGTTCTTGTCGGCTCCAAGCAAATCCTTGCCCGAATGATTCACAACAACTACACCGCCCAACGCTACACCATGCTCAAAGACTTCTTAATCGACGAATACAAAAGTGAATAATAACAAAAAACTTTATCATTAAGATAAAGTTTTTTTATATTAAATAATGTTTATTATATTATTGTCAAATTTACTTAACAATTCTCTTATCCAATCTTTATTTTTGCATTTTATAGCCTGCCCCATGAGATAATTGAATTGATATATTTTGATTCTTCTATCAATTTTTGGATTTACAAACATTTCTTTGTAATTATTCTTGAAAATTTCATAAATCCCCGCATAGTCTTCATCGTTTATTTTTTCTTCGTCATCTTCGCTTGCGAATTTGCTTGGATTGTCACACATTGTCTTGAATATCAACATTTCATAGTCAATCGGACAAACTCTGACCCTGTCAAAATCAATCAAACTCAATTTCCCTTCATCATAAATAAAGTTATCAAAGTGCGCATCGTTATACACCAAGCCCATTTCGTTTTCTTCAAATAACTCTGGCAATTCCTGAGAAATAAACTCTTCAATAAATCGAGTATCAAAACCCAATTCTTCAAGACCTATTTTTCTTGCTTTTAGTTCATTTGTTATGCATTCAATCCAATTTGAATCCATATATTCTTTGTCCAAGAATTCATGATTTTGATTATTAAATTCGTTGAGCATCTTTGCGATTTGCACTATACAACTTTTTCTTTCTTCACTTGACAATGTATGCCAAATTGAATATAGACTTTTTCCTTTCACTTTTGTTATTATCAAATATTTACAATCGTCTATTGCTCCGCTTGCAATATATTTTGGAATATAGTCAAGATTTATGTTTTGATAAATACTTATTTCTTTATCCAATTTTTTTATTGTTTTTTCATCTTTTGATATCTTTACTACAAATTTATCGTCAGCAAAATAGACAACATTTGTAAAACCTGATGTCGCCTTTATTATTTGATTATAAGGTATATTTTCTTTTTCTAAAATCTTTTTTACGATTTGTTCCATATTCTCTCCTATTTCTTATTATAACATAAAAAATAAAATTTTGCATCAAAAAACGACCTTTACACAAGGTCGTTTTTGTTAGGCACAAAGAATTATTTAAGTTCAACAGTAGCGCCAGCAGCTTTGAGAGCTTCCTCAAGAGCTTTAGCGTCTGCAGCTGGAACGTTTTCTTTAATAGTTGCAGGAGTACCTTCAACCATTGCTTTAGCTTCCATCAAGCCAAGGCCAGTAGCCTCACGAACTGCTTTGATAACAGCGATTTTGTTAGCACCAACGTCAGTCAATACAACGTTGAATTCAGTTTTTTCTTCAGCAGCAGGAGCAGCTTCGCCAGCAGCAGCTGGACCAGCAACTACAGCAGCAGCTGCGCTAACACCAAACTCTTCTTCAAGAGCTTTAACCAACTCGTTGAGTTCAACGGCGGTTTTAGTTTTGATTTCTTCTACGATTTCTTGTGTAGTCATTTTTATTCTCCTTTTATTTTGACTTTAAGGTAGTCACACCAAAATTTTGTGATTAACACAGGTCAAATGAGACAATTATTTTGTCTCTGCGATTGCTTTGAATGCACGAGCAAGACCAGCGACAGGTGCATTGAGGACGTAAAGTAATTGAGCAACAAGTTGTTCTTTGCCAGGGATATTAGCAAGAGCCATAACACCTTTTTCATCAATAGCTTGTCCATTGCTGAGACCAGCTTTAACAGAAAGAGTTGTGTAATCTTTCAATGCTTTCTTCACCAAGCGAGGAGCGACTGTTTCATCTTCAACACCAAATGCGAATGCTGTTGTGCCGTTGAGAGCTTCGTCAAGACCAGTAATGCCAAGTTGTTCACAAGCTTTCTTGAAAAGAGTGTTCTTAAGAACTTTGTAAGTCACATTGTTCTCTCTGAAAGATTTTCTCAAAGCTGTGTCATCAGCAACACTGATACCGCGATAATCTACCAAAACGACAGACTTAGATGCACTGATTAAATTCTTGATTTCCTCTACCGCATTTTTCTTAGTTTCTAGATTTTTAGACACTTGTATCCTCCTTTATGCCTTTATGAAGTATAAATAAAAATTCCTCTTGCCAAGACAAAAGGAATTCAATATAATCGACATTCTTTTCTCTCCTACATGAGCAATCAATAATGATTTTACGCATTTCTGCACTTATGGTCTTTGGCGTGAAAATTTATTTAACTGATAGATATTATACACAAAAAAAATCAAATGTCAACACTTTTATTCAACTTTTTACGAAACAAATATATTTTAAACTATTGATTATTTTTACATAAAATGTTATTCTTATCAAAAGGAGTGTAAAATGCAAATTAAATCACAAGAAATTTTATGGGACGAATTCCAAAAAGAATTAAAAGAAAACGATTCAAAGGTTGAGAAGGAAAAATTAACAAAATCTATTAAGGACCGTTCAAACGATTTTATAAAATTTGTAAAAGAAAATAAATGCAAAATTGTAGGAGGCAAAAATGAAAAAAAATAAAATCTTTGAACTTGATATCGACTCTGATGTTTTACGCAGCATTACATTTTTAGATATACTTATTAATATACACGGTGTTGAAAATATTGATGTTAGCAAAGTAAAAGATGCATTGTTATGCAAACATTTTAAAAGCCTTTTATCTTTTTACAAAGCAATCAAAGCAGATAAAATCAGGATTGTAATAGAGGAAGCAATCTATCAAGAAAATAAACATTTGCCTAGCGTTTTATCTTTTATAAAAAACAACGCATATTTCCCTGATGTTAATATCGTAAATTACCAGGAAAGAATTATTCAATCAAGAAAACTTGCTCATGCTTATTGTGCTGAATACACTTATCAAGGAGAAAAATTTCCTGCACCTATGCAAGAAACTTATAATGCAGAAATGAACACACTACAGCCACCGACTGACGCTCACATAATGGGACAAGCAACTGTAGGAGGAAGATGCTTGGTGACTGCCAATTCTCAACATTTTATATATAATAAAAAAACATCCAACTTTTCAAACGATAGATCTAAAGGTATAGTTCAAATCAATATTTTAAACGGATACTATTCTACTGATGAACAAGGTAATATGTTAGTACCAAAACCTATAAGTATTTCGAATCTTGGAAATATTATTAAAAATGGAGTCGACAATTTATTTGTTGTTGAATCTAACGAAAAAATTGTTAAAGCCGATTTAATATTATAAAAGTGAGCAATCGCTCATTTTTATAATCTAATTAAAAAAAAGACATAGCCTAAACTATGTCTTTTTTATTTTTGTTTATTTCCAACACCGTGAGCAAAAGTCAGCACATAGACCTCTTTTGCACCCATGCTTTTGAGAATTTCGCTGACAGCATTGCTTGTAGATCCGGTTGTGTATATATCATCAATAAGCAAAACATTTTTGTCCTTAATTTCAGACTTTGCTTCACTTATCGATTTGTAAACACCTTTCACATTTTCTCGTCTTGACTTGAAATCAAGAGTCGCTTGAGCAGTGTTGTCAACAATCTTCTTGGTCGCATCTATATACATGAGATTGAATTTGCCTGCAATATATTCAGCCAAAAGTTTGGATTGATTATATCCACGAAATTTCTCACGATTTTTATGAAGCGGAACACTAGTGACGATGTCAACCGAAATATTCCAAGTTGAGAACACGTCACACATATACTCCGCCATCGGCTCAAAAAGATATTTACCTCTGCCGAATTTGAATTTGTGCACTACACCTACGACTTTGTCAGTGTAAGGAAAAGCGCTCCTAGCTGAATGAAAACTGAAATTGTTCGCATTGCAGTTGAAGCACACTCCGTCGTTGTTGTTTTCAATCGGTCCACCGCATCTAAGACAACAATGAGCGAGAAACGGCAAATCACGAAAACAATTCGAGCAAGTGTCACAAACGTCAGTCGAATTCAACTCGTCACCACAAAAGATACATTTGATATGACGCGGAAACGCAAGATTTTTGAGCCAGGAGCCGATCCGTTTCCAGACCGACCCCTTTTGCTTAAAATCCTTTTCAACCAAACCTTCTATATCCTTCTGTTTATCTTTAGCCATAATTCACCATAACTTAATTAACTTCCAGTAGCAGGCTTCGACAACGTAAACGAACCAACTTTTGTATGCTCAAAGCTATCTTCACGATTATTTTCTATATAAATATTTTTAGGTGAGCCTAATGTCAATTGAACAGATTCAATGAACACGGTTGCATGATCATTCGGTGATCCGTCTCCACTCGTCACTAAATATGCATTATACGTTGTAGTCTCTTCTTTTCCTTCTTTATTAGTAGTTGTTATATCATATTTCAAAGCTTCAATTGTATTCTGACCTTTAAATATGTTTGTATTAGAATATTTATATCTTGTGTAGAAGTTATTACTTTCAGTACCACTTAGATATTTATTCTTTATCCAAGAATCATATTTTCTTGCTTCCATTCTGTCAATAAGTTTTGCTCTTACACCGTTAAGAACATAATCTTCGCCAGTGTATCCATACAATACGCCATCTACTACCTTATATTTTGAACTTACTAATA
>JAZRUL010000111.1:0-18102 GCA_045652505.1 Candidatus Onthoplasma sp.
ATGAATATTATGAGCAAATAAGAAATTTAGATACATGGAAAATATTTAAATTTTCAAAGCTGTTTGATATTAAAAAAGGTTTTTATAATAAAAAACCCGAACATATCATCAATGGAGAAGTTCCATTTTTAGGAGCAACTGAAAAAAATAATGGTGTAACAGAATTATATAGTTTAGAAGATATTGCTGCTGCAGGCATATCTTCTGAAGAAGAAGTTCCATCTTTAAAGAATAAAATTTTTCCATCTAATGCATTAACTATAACAAATGATGGTTCGGTAGGATTTGCTTTTTATCAAGATAAAGAATTTACTTGTAGCCATAGCGTTACTCCTTTGTACTTAAAAAATCATACATTAAATAAGTATATTGCATTATTTATTGCTGCGGTTATTAGTAAAGATAGATATAGATGGGCTTATGGTCGTAAATGGCGACCAGAAAGAATGATTAAGTCAAAAATATTATTACCGGCACGATTAAATAGAGATAATTTATTTTATATTGATGAAAGTTGTTTATATTCGGATGATGGATTTATTCCAGATTGGGAATATATGGAAGAGTATATAAAATCTCAACCATTTGGCGATAGAATTTAAGAGTTCTATTAACATAACTTACACTCAACCAAGTAAAAAAACGAAATGCTTTTGCAAATCGTTTTTTTGTAAATACAATCCAGTCATCTTTTTTGAATTTTATGAGAAAAAGTGTTTCATTATTTTATTTTTCATTCGAATAAACTTTGAAATATTGATGAACAATGTCTTGCATTTTTTTGTGATTGCGGATCATGTCTTGGGCAAGTTTGAGTTGGCATCTTGCTCTGTCAAGGTTGTGTTCTGGGTGGTCAATTTTGAAATAATTGTCGCCATCGATATAGTCTGTTAAAAATCTCAATCCGCATTCGGTTGTCATAGTTATGGCCCCCAATGCTAATGTTTCTTTTTCTTCTTCAGACAATGTAGATCCGACTCTGCTCAAAAATCCTTTTGTCAATGCTTCAAATTTGTCAAAGTCTAAGTTAACATTATCTAAATTTGTCTCATCTTCCTTAGATGTATTTGCAGCGAATCTGACAGCGTCTCCGAAATCAAATCCTACAAGTCCTGGCATAATTGTGTCAAGGTCGATCACACATAGATATTTGTGAGTTTCTTCGTCAAATAAAACATTGTTGCATTTGGTATCATTATGTGTCACTCTCAAATTGAGAAGTCCTTGCTTTTGCATCTTATACATTTTTGTTGCGATATGCTCAAGAGCTAAATATTCTTTAATTTCAGTTTCTACATATTTTGATCTGCCGACGGGGTCGTTTTCCAAAACTTCTTTGAAAATTCTGTATCTATCAACAGTGTTGTGAAAGTGTGGAATGATAATGTTTAAATCTTGGATAGGGAAGCCGTCTAGAAGTTGTTGAAATTCTCCGAACGCTTTGCCTGTTTCTTTCAATATTGTCAAGTTGTCGGTCTCGTTGAAAGATATTGATTTGTTAACAAATTTATAAGCTCTCCAATAATCACCTTTGTCGTCGATTGTGAAATATTTTCCGGTTTCGCTTGGATAAAATTTCAGTACTTTTCTAGATGTTTTTTCGCCCCTTGATTTAAGTTTGTTTATGATAAAATTGGTCACATTTGAAATATTTTCCATCACCTCTTCAGGTTTCTTGAAAACATATTTATTGATTTTTTGAAAAACATATTCTTTAATTTTGTCATCGATTTCAATTCTTGCCAATACAGTGGTATTAATATGACCACTTTTAAGAATTTCATAATTTAACAAATCGCCTTTGATATTGAATTTTTCTTTCAAATTTGATATTATTGTCTCCATCTAATCTCCTAAATATTTATATTGTTTGTTTTGAATTCTCGTGCATTATAACAAACTTACACTTTTTTGTCTATACTTTAAACGAAATTTGATAAAAACTCTTTATTTACTTATTTTTTTGTTGACTTAATTGGTGATAAGTTGTAATGTGTTTATGTAAAAAGGGAGGCGTTGTTATGAAGTGGTTGAGTTTGGTGCAAACAATTTTGCTTGCTATATTGTGTATATTGATGGTGAACTTCAAGACCATTACTACAGCAGGTATGATTGTATTTGAAATTTTCTTGGTGGCGGTTTTTGTTATTTCAATAATAATGTTTGTTCGATTAAAAAAGAATAAAAAATAATATAGTTTCAAGTTGGAAATGTTTGAGGAGAAAAAAATAATGAGTCTATTTGGACTCATTATTTTGTTTTGATTTAAATATTTTTTCAACTTGAAATTTAATCCTTATATTCTTTTGGAATAAATTTTGAAGGTTCGTTTTCATAGAAGACATACAAGCCGTGTAGAGCACGAGTGGTTGCTACGTAGAGATTTTGTCTGTCTAGAGCAGAGTGATATGTTTTGTTGTCTGCGTTCGGCAAGATCACATGATCGTATTCGAGACCTTTGCTGAGATATACTGTTGTTATAATCAAATTCTTAGTAAGCAGTTGTATGTCGTTTTCGTTAGTTATCAATGTGAAGTTGTCTAAGATTTCTGCATATTTTTTTGCTTCTTCATCAGTTTTTACAATAACCGCGATTTTGCTGTCTTTGTGGCTTTCTACAATGTTTTTCACTTGTTCTTTAAGTTCTTCTTTGTTGCATTTCTTGACAGTTGGTTTTTCGCCATGTCGAACAAGGCTTGTTGGTATTGTGCCTCCCATTACTTTGGCTGAGAAGTCTACTATTTCATAGGTTGAACGATAGCTTGTGTTGAGATTGTCAACTTCTGATTTTGGCAATAATTCTTTGAGCACTGGTAAATTTGTTTGAGTTGACAATAGATTTTGATTGTAATCACCGACAGCTGTAAATACTGCAAGTGGATATAGATCTTTAAGCAAACTTAATGAGAATGGATCGTAATCTTGAACTTCATCAATGAAAATGTGCTTGATGAAATAGTTTGGTTGAAGCATTCTTGTTTTGTGTTCAATGAAGGCGTATATTGGAATGTCTTCGTAATTAAGTTTTTTAGGCAAAGTCAAGCCAAAATGCTTGTACATATCTCTCATTATATCCATTGTTTTGAAGGCAGTTTTTGCTCGAATGTTGATTTTTTGCATTTGTTTGTTTATGGTTTTGCCATCAGCGTATGGGTCATAATCAGAGATGAGTTTTGTACATATTCTGATAAATCTTGAATAAACGTTAGGTACACCTTTTGCTGATTCAACAGCTCTTGCAATATCTTCGTCAGTAAATTTCATGTTGTCAAAATTGATGGTCTGTATCATCTTTTTCAAATCGAAATTATCTAGATATTCTATCACTTTATGATAGAAATCTGTTGAGAACTTGAAGTTTACTTGTTCTTGTCTTAATGGGTCGGTGAAGCAAGCTTCAACCATTTCTTTTCTTGATGCGTCCATTTTGATTGGAATTGCTTCAAATGTTCTCATAAATGAGAGAATTGATTCTGTTTCAACATTTTCTTCACCAAGTTCTGGAAGCAATTTGCTTATGTATTCAGAAAACATTGGGTTTGGTGATATTATTCGTATGTTTCTACTTGTAATCGAACCTTTCAGTACGTACAAGATGTATGATATTCTATGCATTGCAATCGATGTTTTTCCAGAACCGGCAATACCATTTACAATAACCGATTCGTAAGGTTTCTTCCTGATGATTGCGTTTTGTTCTGCTTGAATTGATTGAACAATGTTGGACATATATGATGATGTGTTTTTGCTCAATACTTCTTGCAATACTTCGTCATCAATTTTCACGTTTGAGTCAATGTATGAATTGACTATGCCATCTGAAATTCTGTATTGTCGCTTCAATTTGAGGTCAACTTCAATGTTGCCGGCTGGAGCTTCATAACTTGTTTTTCCAAGTGATGAGAAGTAGAGTAGTGACGCGGTTGGAACACGCCAATCAATCACGTAAGGCATGTCGTCTCGGTCAATGTTTTTGAGTCCGACAAACAAATCTTCTCGTTTGCCATTTTTGTCAAATATAAGTCGAGCAAAGAATGGTTTTGGTCGTATTCTTTTCAGAAACAACCTAGATGTTGTTAGTTCATACAGATATTCATCTTGTGTGTTGATTTCTCTGTATGCTTCTGCCAATTCCACGGTGTCTAATTTTTCACTTTGAGCAAATTTCATTGCGTCATAATTTCTTTTTGCAAGATTATGAATTTGTGAATCCAATTCATTTACCTGCTCGTCAATCAGTTTTTGTACCGAATTGACATTTTGTTGTTCTAGTTGAAGAGTTCTATCGTCCATAATATACCTCCCTAAAAGCGAATCAATTTTATCACAATTTTTATATATAATCAAGAGATTTTTCAAATTTTTTAATAGAATATTAAAAATATTGTCTAGTTTTCAGAGAGATAGAAGGTGCAGGTTGACATTTTGACTCTTTTGAGTTTCAAGATTGTACCATTTTCCATTTTATAATAATATCCGTCTTTGTAAGGACAATGTGAGCAATCTGCTGACAAATGTTCTTTCATAGGGCAATGTCTAAGAGTCATGTATGGCAATTTGAAATCACTTTTTTCTGCTGTTAGATATGGAGCAGAGAGGTATTCGGCTGTATAATTATTATATACATTCATTCCGCCACCGATATGAATTTTTGTATCGAAACTAAGAGCGTAAAGATTGTTGATCATGATTGCGATATGAGTTTTTTCTATTAAATTTCTCAACATTTCAATATCTTTTGCCAGAGCAAAATTAGGAATATTTAATATTGCGGTTTTGTTCTCTTTTTTGCATTTTTGTTGAAAACATTGAATAAGTTCTAAGTTGTAAATTTCTGGACTCAAAATAATGTTTTCTTCAACAAATTCTTCATCAACAGATGATACGAATTGGAAATTGTCGAGTTCTTTGTTTGTTGGTGAAATTGTTTCAAGTTCGATGTGATTTAGATTTCTATTTTCAATTTTGGTGAGAGCGGTGAATACGAGTTGATAGAAATTTCGTCTAAATTCGTTTAATTTGCTTTTTTGGATGAATATATTTCCAAGTTCATTTGTGATATTTGGGGCGAAGTATTCATTTTTGTTGAAATTTTCGTATATTTGATCTTTTGTGATAGGCGAATTTTTTGCTATGTCTAAAATGTCGCCATATAGTTCAATGATTTTTCCATTTATTTCAGTTTTTGCATAAAGTTTTTCGTTTTCTTTGGCTTGAATGTATATATCGAGATTTCGTTTTGCAATCTTGTTTGAAAGTTCTTGTTCTTTATCATTGTCTTGGATCAAATTGACTGTATCTGCGATGGACACAATTTGTTTTGATGTGATTTTATATAGATTGCCTCGCTTTTCAAGATCAAAAGCTGAAATTGTGCATATTTCTTTACCATTTCTAAAAAATTTAAAAGCAGATTTTTTGTTTAGATCACGTTTGCTGGAGATGTATATTTCATTGAAATTTTTTCCAGGGATAAATTTCTCCACCTTTCCAATTTTTACACCTGTATGGTTTTGAATATAAGAAATAATTCCGCTGTTTCCATTGAAATAACCTTCGGTGTATCCACGATTGAATCCGAGTTTGATGTCTTCGTTGTTGAAAGGCTGTCCATCAAGGGCGTCACGATACATTTTGGTTGCAACGCCGACATAATATGGTCTTCTCGCTCTGCCTTCGATCTTGAGAGAAGTGACACCGGCGTCACACAAGTCATCGAGTCTGTCAATTAAAGAAAAATCTTTTGCACTGAGTAAATATCCGTATTTCAGTACTTCATCTTCGTATTTGAGTCGATAAGGAAGACGGCAAAGTTGCTTGCATTTTCCGCGATTGCCACTTGCGTCAAAAAGGTATGAACTCAGATAGCAATTGCCAGAAAAACTTACACACAACGCACCTTGAACAAAATATTCAATTTCAATCGCACTATTATCTCTTATACGCTTGATTTCTTCAAGTGGTGTTTCTCTTGCTAACACGACACGAGAAAAGCCTAATTTTTCAGCCTGACGCACTCCTTCAAGATTGTGTATTCCCATTTGAGTGCTGGCATGGATTTCTATCATTGGATAATGAGTGTGCAATAAGTGTGCCAAACCAATATCTTGAATTATAAAAGCATCAACTCCAAGATTGTAAGCATCGACAATCAAATTGAGAGAGTCTTGAATCTCGTCATTTGAAAACAAAATATTGACAGCCAAAAACACTCTCACATTATATATGTGAGCGAAATCGACTGCGGTTTTAAGAGTGTTGAGATCGAAGTCCTCAATATTTCTTGCGTTGAAGCCTTTGACTCCCAAATACACTTCATCTGCGCCATTATATATGGCGATACGGAGACTTTCCATATCTCCAGCTGGCGATAAGATTTTCATTTTTTCCATGAAAAGATTATAACATATATTAATGTTATTGTAAAGTAAGAAGAAAAACAAAAAAACCAACCTTTCGGTCGGTTTTTTAACTAACTTTAAAACAAGTCAGCAAAGATGTCTGGATTGTAAAAAAAAACTGACATAAAGTCAGTTTTAGCAAAAATAAAGAACCAACCTTACGGTCAGTTCTTTGATTTATTAAAATAAATCGTCATCATCGTCATCGTCGTCTTGATTTTTTATCATAGCATTACGTTTTTTGATATCGAAGAAAACTGCACTTTCGTCAAAATTACGTTTTTGAACATAAGTTCCAAACACCAAAGTGTTGTTGTAATGTTTTGATTCAAAGTTTCTTGTACAAGTTGTCTTCAAAGCATTGTTTGGAGTATAAGTTTTGATTGCGATGAGGCCTTGATCTCTGAAAGTCATCAATTCGTGAGGATAAGCAATAGGAATAGATTGAACTTGTTCACTATAAGATTTTGTTTTCTTGCCGTCAGGACCTTCTGAGATGTTTTCGCTCTTGATTGAAATTGTTTTGTTTCCAAGCAGTTCACTGAATTCTTTATTGGTCACAGTGTCTTCTGATGAAACGTAGATTTGAATAGGGCAGTTATCCTTGATTGTTTTTCCTTCTTCTTGACCGTATACTTGATACAATTGGCTGTATGATTGAACGCAAAGTTCGAAGAATATACCACGAGAACGGCCAACTGCCATGCTTGAACTAAATTCAGGGAATTTCGGCATATTACCAAACTCGTCAAGAAGGAAATAAATATTTCTTTTGAGTCTTCCGCCGAGAGTGTTTGCTTTGTCAACCAATCTCTTGTAAAGCTGAGTGATAAACAAAATTGCAAGAGGATAACGAGTTCTGATTTCGTCTGGGAACAAACAGAAAATTGCTGTTGGCTTTTCATCAATATTGACAAAGTCAATTTCTGATTGACTTGTCAAGAAGCTGATACCTGTGTCTGAGAACAACGCCACCATACTTGAAGCAAATCCCATGTAGTTCTTTGTTGTGCTTTCAGCATTTTGAAGTGCGGTGGAGGCAAGAGAACTTACTTTGCTGAATTGGTCACGACCTTCAAACAAATATTGTTTAAGTGTCGCATATATGTCTCTGCCGGAATCGGTTGTGTTGACTATTTTATATACATTGAATAGGTTGTATTTTTCTCTTGTGAGATTAAGTTCTGGGATCATACTATCTTCAAGCATTGCCAACATGATAGCATGGAGCAAACGTCTTGCAGTCTTTTCCCAAGATGGATCTTTTGCACTTTCAACAGGTGCCAAAGTTGTACAAATATCTTCAAGTGCAGTGTAAGTTTTGTCTTGCAAGTCTTTACTTAGCACTCGCATGTCGTTTTCAAGGACTTCTCTGTCGATATATGCTTTGCCATCAAGTTCGAACCATGTTTCGTTCTTGTAATCAAAACTTCTTTGAATGATCAGATTATAATTCTTTGGATCGTCTCCAGGTTGGTGAACTCTCACTTCTTTTTCAAGATTGAAAGCTCTGTGATACATATCATAAGGATAAGAAAGCGGATTCCACATAACAGATGCAAATGGATCACGAAGATTCAATACTTTAACGTCGTATCCTTCTTCAAGGAGTTTGTTGGTACATTTATCTCTGAGTTCACCTTTTGGGTCAGTGACAACAAATGAAGGTTTGCTCGCTGTCATACTCATGATTTGAAGAGTAGGGATAACGAAACGAGAAGTTTTACCAGACGATGTTGTTCCTACGCAAAGTGTGTGAATAGGCTCAACAAAGTTGATGTCCATTCCATGTCCATTGTCTTGAGCACGAACTAAAATTCCATCTTTCTTACAATTACGAATAGTTGAGAGAGTGTGATAATTATATCCTTTTGCATTGACAGTGTTGAGATCTTTGTCTGTCAAGAAATCTTTGCTGAAGAATTGCTTGGTTTCTTTTCCTTGATCGTCTTTCACTTTGTCCATTGCTTTGTCTTTCTTCTCTTTGCCGTCCATAATCTTCATAAGCCTGAAAATAATATAACCACCAATAACAATAAACGATATTGTCACAACTGTTGTGTCGGACAAGTATGAAGGATTTGGCATAAACTTATCGTCTTTGAAGAAACTCACTGCTGTCCATACACAAAGGTATAACGCCAAAATTATAATGAGATGAATTAGTACTTTCTTTCCAAATTTTTTCATGTTAAATTCCTTTTAATTAATGTAAAATATTTTGTCAATTAAATTTTAAAATATTTATAGGATTATGTCAAACAAAAATTTGACAAAATGTAAAAAATAATTTTTTAGAGTTTAATTGAATAAAAATTTTTCAACAAGTCAAATATTTTTTGTGAAGATTCATTGAATATTGAAAAGTGCTTATTTCACATAAATTTTTAAGTAAAAATGTAAAATAATTAGAAAATGTAAAAAAATTTAAAAAATTGTTGAAAATCGTTTGCTTTTAATTTTCATTTTTGATATTATGAAGTCATCAAAAGCACATTGAGTGTGTGAAAAGGGGGATTAAATGAATACATTGTTGAGTACATTGTTGGACAGCAATAATACAAGTTGGGTTACAAATTTAACTGATGCATTGAAGAAAATTATCACTCCGATTTTGGTTTTGCTTGCTGCAGCTGGTGTTATCTATGCTATCGTTGTAGGTATCCGTTTTGTGAAAGCTGACGATAAGTCTGCTCGTGAAGAAGCAAAGGCAAAATTGATCACAGTTTTGATCGGTATCGGTGTGACTCTCGTATTGATTGCATTGTTCTTGTGGTTGTCAAGCGAATTAAACGAAACAGGAGCTTTGAAAGGCTGGTACGAATCTTTGATTGGTAATTCAGACAAAGCATCATCAAAATAAAAATAAAATTTTTAGCAGGGCGATTGCCCTGTTTTTTTTTCGCTCCGAGCAAAGTGAAGATTGAGAAAAGTAATTATTTTCAAAAAAAAGCGGACAAGTGTCGAAATTTGTTTGTTTTTTTTGTAAATTTATTTATAATAAATTATATAAATAATTCTTAGTTGCAAAAACTAAGGTATAGTCAGAAAATAAATATAAACTCGTCTTGCGACGTAAAGGGAGGGGAAATGGAAGACGATCAAAATCCAGAAATTGACGAACAAGAAGATACAATTGATCCGGAAAACGATGAACAAGAAGATACAATTGATCCGGAAAGTAATTATTATGATTCCGAACTTGGTCAAATGGGCGAGACTGACGATGAAAAAACAATGTCAGTGATAGAAAGAAAGATCTTTGAACGTAGAGAACAAAGACTTCACAAAAAAATTGATAATATAATCCGAAAAGCGCCAAATCGATTCTTTCCGTTCTTCACCCCATGGGAAAAGAAAACGATCGAAGAAGCAAAAAGACATAAAAACCTGCGTAAAAAATTGAATACGCTAAGTTGGATGATGAATGCGGCGAGAATGAGAAAACATATGCAAGGAATGTCATTGGTTCCACTTATTGTTCAAGCTGGGTTTTGGGCACTCATTATTATTTTGGCGATTTCTGTTGCGGTGTCGATTGCGTATGTCTTGGGATTGATAGATTCAAATGGTAATGAAAACAGTGGTGAATCTGGAGCAGCACCGATGGGACCGAAAGGGAAAGATTTCTATGCTGTGCGAGCGGTGTATACCGACGAAGAGCAAGCAGAGATTGATCAAATCGAAGACTATATTGACATTCTTCGCGGAGTGAAAGAACAGATTGACACAGATATATCTGGACTTGAAATAACTTTCAATCTTGACCTTCCAGAAGATGAAGAAATGTCAACTTTCATTGAGAGTAAAAACACAGGCGATTTCATCATTGCCTATGAAACAATGAGCGAGATGGCAGGTGTTGTGTACAAATATGACAATGTTGACGGAGCGGAAACAGATTTGTCTGTTCAACTTGGTCTTATCAAATATTTTGGATATAATGCTGAAATCTTGAGTCTTGCTGGTGAAAACAACGATCTCACTGATATAATCAAGGCAAACCTTCTTCAATATCAATCAAGTCTATTTGTGCCTGTCGAGGATGATGGTGAGTTGCCTGCAGATTTAACTGACACAATCAATGCAAGTGTTGACACATATATGGCAACAGTGAGCAATTTGAGAGCAGAAAAATATTATATCAAAGATTTTGTTCTCGATGGTGACGATGCAACAATGGAAGGTATCGAAACCAAGAACTACAAGGCAATCATGATGTATGCGAAGACTGATTTTGATGCACAATTAATGCAATTCTATGCAAAAAATGTGGATGTGGAAAAATTTGTCACATACATTGACGACTTTGGTTCAAAGACTGAGTTCGACATTGTCCCAAGTGGCAACGATGATTATTACAACAAGAACTCTACAGGTGGACAAAGTTCTCAACAAGAGCCGGAAAACAAATTGTACAACTATGAGATTGACCATGCGTTCAGCATTATAGCAGGCGAGGAGCCGACTTATCTCAACACAATTGTTGAAGGGAAAAATGTTTTGAATTTGTATGACATATTGGTTGCGGGCAACGTGGAAAATTCAACAATTCTCACAGGCGCAATTGATGATGCAGACCAAGTGATTGAAGATGTTTATTCATACAAAATCACGGGTTATGCAATTGTCACAGAATATGATTCGGCTTTTGGCTTCACTATTATGTTGGAGCCGAAATCGGATTTTATTGGCTAGACATTGGTCGAAAAAGCAAATATTTTGCAGATTGATGCAAGAATTTATTTGATTTATGCAAATTATTGGTGTATAATGAAATTATACAGGTATTAATTATTTAGTCCTTTGACAATGTTCGGGACAAGATTTTCCGTAAGAAAAAGGGGGAAGAAAAATGGTAGATGCAATATTAGGAGTTATTGGAACAATTCTATATCCATTGTTTTCAATTATATTTATATTAATTGATTTAGTTCAAAATATTTTCCGTGCATTTGCAGGCGTTGGAACTATATGGTATAACGAAGGTGGTGGTGTTGTATTCAATGCCAAGCTCAAACCAATCACTAGTGGAAAAGATGGTTTGGATATATTAGCAGATAATAATGGTGGAATTGTGTATTATTTGCTTAGGTCTGACCTTGTTATGAACTTGGTTTGGTCTATCGCAACCTTGGCACTCATTCTTCTCATTGTGTTTACGGTGATTGCGTTTATCAAAAATATCTATGCTCCAAAGTCAAAATCTTGGCAAGAGATTATTGGATTGTCAGTCAAAGGCTTATTCAATTTTATATTTATTCCGGTTGTATGTCTGCTTGGTGTAATCTTGGGTAACATTCTTCTCAATGCAATCGATGGTGCAACATCCACAGGTGGAGCAACTACTATAAGTAGGAAACTTTTCCTATCTGCCGCTTATGATGCCAATATAATAAGGACGGAACAAAAAGTCACCTACAAAAGAGCAAATCAAGTATTGGATTTGTATTATGATACATTTAATAAGTATCCTGAAGGATTGAGTAAATTTGAAGAAAAACAAATGCCAACCAAAACAAATATTCTTGGAAATGAAGTTCCAAATGAGGATGCGATTTTAACAGACCAACATGGTGATGGGGATTCAGAGAAAACAATTAATTTGTATGCAAATTTAATTGATGAAGTATATGGTTCAGGGGAAAAATCAATATCGTGGTATTGGCAAGTATGGGATTATTACTACTTGTGGGGTATTAACTATCTCGTTATTGCTGTCGGTGGTGTGTTTATTCTTTATGCATTGGGATCAATCTCGTTCGGTATGATCAAACGTTTGTTTACGCTCATTATGCTCTTCATCATCAGTCCGGCTGCATGTGCAATGTATCCGCTCGATGAAGGAAATGCATGTAAAAAAATCACAGGTGATTTCAAGAGCAATACCATAAGTGCCTATGGTGCTGTGGCGGGAATGAATATCTTCTTCTCGATTGCCCCGCTAGTGCAGAATATCAATTTGGATAGTTTTACATTATTCCAAGATATAATTCATATCATATTGCTGACTTGTGGGCTATTTATGGTCAAAGATTTTATCAGTATGATTTCCAACTACTTTGGCGCCGGAAATGCATACTCTGACGGCGGAAGCATGATGAAATCAGTGAAAGACAAAGTTAAAGGCACTACAAAAAAGACTGGAGAGTTTGTAGGTGGTGTATTTAAAGCGCGTGCACACTTTCAGGGTGCAAGAGAAGCTGGTGCAACACGTGGAGAAGCTTGGAGAGACTTCTTCAAGACACAAGCAAATACATTACATACAAATATTACAGGTGTCGATATTATCAAAACACGAGATGAATTGAGGAAAGAGAGAAAAGATACAAAAGAAAATTTTTATAAAGAAGCCAATGAAAATCATAAACGTGAAGAATCTAGGACAGCATTAAGAACAAATGGTGGATCGGGTGGTGACTATACAATGAATGATGGATCAGGCGGTACATTTAATATTACAGCTGGAAATTCTGAACATATACTAAATAGACTTAGAGCATTGGTACCTACAGGACAATTGTCTAATTCTCAAATTGATGATTTGCTTGCTTCTGCAACTACAGATAGAGCGAGAAAAGCGATGGCAGATGTAATTGCGGATTTCCAAAATTCTAGAGCGGCAAGAACTACAAATGTATTTGGCACAACAGATATTGAAACAGTAACTCAAGAAAAAGTTCTTGAAAAATCAAAAGAAAGAGGAAATGCTAGACAAGCTATTACAAATTTGTCAGCAGAGCGAGAAGGTTTCGAAAGAACCGCAGCCGAGCGTGAAAGAGCTTTCACAGAAAGAGAGACGTATGCAGCTGCGCATGGTGGAGCTTTGCATCTAGATTCCATAACACGACTTGATGCTGGACAGATAAAACAATTGGAAATTGATGCTCAAGAGAAAAATTCTAGAGGCTCATATACTGCTGCAGCATTAACAGCACAAAGACAATTGCAAGAGCAAGCAGTATTAAAAGAGTATGATAAATTAAAAGAAACAGCAGATAACATGGACAAAACTTTGAGAGAAAGTGCAAAATCTTTTGCGTCACAAGTTAAGAGTGCGGCAGAGCTTCAGTCTGAAGCAAACAAAGCTACATTAACTCAACTTTCAGATGAAATTAAAAATTTGGCAAATGCTGCAAATGCTTTAGATAGACCTAGTGCAACTGGAGGAGGTCGTTTGGCTAGTAGTAGTACTGAAATTGCGGAATTAATTCTTCAAGCTTTAGATCCAGGTGGAAGAATAAGTGGAATACATTAATATTAAAATAATTGAGGAATCGGTGGGAATAAAGTTTCCACCGATTCTATAAAATAAAAATTGAAAAGGGGCAAACAATGATACGTTATATACCGGGTAAAACCAGGGTAAAAACTGAATTTATGAGAAACATCACCTTTGGTGATCTTGTTCTTGCATTCATTTGTGTGGTGTTTGCGATCGTTATCGTTGCCAGCAACTTGTTCACCTTCGGTGGAGTGAGTTATAAGTGGTATGCATTGCTCGGATGGTTGGCGTTCAGTTTGGTGCTCTTTATGCCGATTGATGAAGGGTTGAGGTTGTACGGATCGGTTGTACTCATCTTGCGATTTGCGGCTTTCCCAAGAAAGTATATTCAAGGTGGAAAGGGCAATAAGAATATGCAACGCATGACACCTTTCTTCAATATTGAGACAGGTAAGTTCATCAATTTTGGCACATATTCAGGTATGGTGCTTGAGATCGATGCGTTGTCGCTTGACTTGATGCAAGAAGGGGCGCAAGATCAGTTGATATATTCGTTTTCCAAAGCGCTGAAACTGATCAGTCAATATCAACGTGCTATGCTCATCAAGACAACCAAACCGATGAGATTTGATGTGTTCTTGAAGAACGATGATAGAAAATTTGAGTTATTGAACAGATTGGCAGAAGAAGGGCAATATTCTGAACTTGAGATGGAGCGCAGATCTTGGATATTCCAAGAGCGTGTAGCAAGGCTTGAGAATGCAATCAAGGCTGAGCCAATCCTTCAAAACCATTATTATTTCGTATTATTTGCGTCTGATAGAGTCAATTTGGAAGATACAATTTTGGCGATATCGAACGACCTAGCTGGTGGACAATATTCAATCAGTTCAAGATTGCTTGTCGAAAATGATTTGATCAGTTTCCTTAAATCTAATTATCAAGATGTTTATTCGGAAAAAGAGATTGAATCTCTCGCTCCAAATCAAGTGGTTGATTGGGTTATGCCAAAGAAGATTCATTTCAGAGTCGGTCGAACTGAAATTGACAAGAAAATATTCAAGCAATTCGTGATCTCGAATTATCCTTTGGAGGTAGGAAATGGTTGGGCTTATCCAATCTTTAGCCAAAAGGGTAGAGTTGTGATGAATATATGGCCGGTTGATAAAGAAAAAGGCGAAAGAGTAATCGACCGTGCTGTTATGGAAAAAGAAGCTAGACTTGACAAGACTTATCGTTCAAGTCAAATGATAGAAAAAGAAGCAGATATTGAGTCTTTGCAAACACTCCTTCGTGATCTTAAAACAAACAACGAACAATTATATGATATTTCGATTCATATGCGTGTGGACGAAAAAGACAGAAAAGAAGTTAGAAATGTATTAAAACAACATGGTTTCAAATATTCTGACTTGTTTGGTAGACAAGTTGACGGATTTGTGTCTGCTAGTGTCAATCGTATTGATACTTTGACACCGTTCTATCGTAGTATGCCATCGACAACAATTGCGGCGGCATTCCCTATGGTGGATACCTTGATGCAAGACCCTGCTGGATTCTGTCTTGGTCAATCAAGTGCGAGTGGTTATCCTTTCTTCATAGATTTCTTTGCAAGAGATAGAAAGAAAGGTCGTATCAACTCGAATATGATGGTTATTGGTAAATCAGGATCAGGTAAATCATTTGCAACAAAAGCAATCCTTACAAACCTTGCTGCTGATAGAACAAAGATATATATTCTTGACCCAGAGCAAGAATATGACAAATTGACTTATAACTTGGGCGGAAAAGTGATCGACGTAGGTACAAACACTTCTGGTATTATCAATCCGTTCCATATCATGGCGGCGCTTGAAGACTTGGATTCGTTCACAACTGACGATGCTGATGTGGATGATATCGATGCTTTGGTGGAAAAAGGACACAACAAAACATTCTTCACTCACCTGCAATTCTTGGAACAATTCTTCAGAGCAATCTTGGAAGGAATTAGTTCTGATGCGTTTGAAATCTTGAACACTTTGGTTGTTGAACTCTACAACAAGAAAGGTATCAATGAAAGAACAAACTTGGCAAAACTTGAGCCTGAAGATTATCCGATATTCGACGACTTGTTCGCTCTCATTCAAACAAAGTTGAAGACAGTGAAAGATGCTTATTATCGCAACAATTTGTTGACACTCGAAGCGTATATTCAAAAATTTGCAACAGGTGGTAGAAACTCTGACCTTTGGAATGGTCCGACTTCGCTTGTGACAAACGAAAATATGATTACGTTCAACTTCCAGACATTGTTTGCAAGTAAGAACAACAAACTCGCAAATGCGCAAATGCTTTTGGTGTTCAAATATCTCAACAACGAAATTATCAACAACAAGCGATTCAACGAGCAATACAAAGCAAGAACAGGTATTGATATCAAACGTCAGGTTGTTGTTGCTGTCGACGAAGCACACATGTTCATCGATCCGGATAGTCCGGTGGCACTCAACTTCATGGCAGAAATGGCAAAACGTATCCGTAAATATCAAGGTATGGAAATCGTTATTACTCAGAATATCAAAGACTTCTTGGGAACTCCTGAAGTTCAAAGAAGATCAACTGCGATTATCAATGCTTGTCAGTATAGTATGATTTTGCAACTTGCGCCAAATGATATGTCCGATCTTCTTGAACTCTACAAATCAGCCGGAGGTATCAACAAAAACGAACAAGAAGGTATTGTCACCGCTCCATTGGGTCGTGCGTTCTTCATCGTTGGTCCTATGGATAGACAATTTGTTGATATTATCGCTGAGCCTGTCGCTCGTGAAATTATGGGTGAAGGTCAGAAATAATAAAATAAAAAACTGCTGGTTTTCCGGTGGTTTTTTTTGTAATAGAATCCAGATATTTTTTTCGAATTACATGAGAAAAAAGTGTTTGATTTGTATAAATTATCCTTTTCTCCACATGATAAAACAAAGGGGTTGAAATGGAATCAAAAGGAATTGTTAGACGTGTTGATGAGCTTGGTAGAATAGTTTTACCAAGAGAAATGAGAAAGATGGCTGGCGTGAGAGTTGGGAGCAAATTGGAGATAGGGATTGTTGAAGGCAACAAATTTTTGCTCACAAAATATAGTGATATCGCGTCGCTGAAAGATTATAGCAATGCTGTGACCGAAGCAATTGGGGTGAGTGTCGAACACGATGTGCTTATCACCGATATGGAAGAGGTGTTGTCTTCAAATAAGAAAAAATATTTGAGCAAGAATCTAAAAGAAGATATTCAAGAACTTATTTACGAAAAGCAAATTGTGATAAAAAAACAAGACGATGGAAGTGAAATGTTGGATTTTTTCGTTGATTTTTCGCTTGAAAATTGCTGTCAACTTATGGTGCCGATCATAAAAGATGGGGACGCAATTGGCTCTATCATTGTCTTGGCGAGCGAAAATAAGTGCTTCGACGATGGGTGTGTGAAAGTTTGCAAGGCTTTTGCCAAATATTTAAGCAATCAAATAACTTAGTTTGTAGAAAAAAAGAGAACAGATTGTTCTCTTTTTGTGATTTAAGGAGAAAAGATTAAATTGTTTCATTATAATTCCACAATTTTGAGATCAACAACGTCTTGAAAAACAATATAATATCCGTCGCTCAATGGGTCTTCTTGATCGGTTGGCAACCATTGATAGTGATCGCCAAGTTCGGTTGGCGCTGGGTGGTTGTAGCGAGATTTCACGGCATAACAAATATATTTTATATCAGATTTTTCATAGATTGCACCGATTGAAAAATTTTGTGAATTTTCTTCCATTTCCACAAATTTTGAGTTTTCGATCAATGCCGACAATTCTTGATTTATCGGATATTTTTCAAAAATATAATCAAATTGCGGAAGTATATTTTCAAGCAAACTTTTTTGTCTTGGATTCTCGATTTTTTCTGGCTCAGAATTCTCGACCTGTGCTGAGTTGTCGCAAGATTGTTGCTGTATTGGATCTGCTTTTTGTGACTGATAAAAATATTCTTTGTATTTGCAATTGGCACAATCACCACACGTATCACAATCAATGTTTAAACCATTTTCTTGTTGGTCTTGAGTTGTTAATTCTTCTTTTGACAAATCGGACTGATTTTCTTCGAAAATTGAGTTTTCAAAAAAGAATCCTGAATAAGTTCCGCCCGATATAATAACATTGTTGTTGGTAGTATCTATCACAGCTGTGTAGAAATCTTTGTCTATATCAAAATTACCCACAAGAGAAGTTTCAAAGCAACCGTTTCGCTCCAAAAGATTTGCTGAATATACCTCGTTTTGGTGATATACTGCCAATTTTGTATATCGGTCGAAAGATGCAATGTTGTATAATCTCAACTTGCAAAAAAGGATTTCATCTTCAATATAAAACGATAAGATTCCTCTTCCTGAAGAAGATGTCTCTGGATTGGAAAGAATGATTGTTTTTGTTTTCATAGTATAATTATATGTCGC
>JAZRUL010000112.1:0-4379 GCA_045652505.1 Candidatus Onthoplasma sp.
ATTTATTTTTTTGAATATTTTAATGTTTTCAAACTTATTTTTTTCACCCAAAATATATAGAATAAAAAAATGATGCTAATGCATCATTTAATTTTTGATTATTTCGTATTCGTTTTTTGGTTTGTCTAAAATTGTATATCCCAAATCCTTTATTTTATCTCTCAAGATATCGCTTGTTGCGTAGTCTTTGTTTTCTCTTGCCAATTTTCTTTCTTCAGCAATCTTGATTATTTCTTCAGGAATGTTATTAGATTTGGTTTCTTCTTTTATTTCATCTAGTCTAAGACCAAAGAATCTATCAAAGTCGATAACTAAATCAAAAATGTCTTTGCTGTCAGGGTTGTTCTTAAGAGCGTTCCACATAACAGATAAAGCCAAAGGCGAGTTGACATCGTCGGCAACATGTTCAGCAAATTTTGTTTTGTATTCATCGATTTTTGCTTGATCAATCTTATTTGTACCATTTTTATGCTTGAGAATAAGCTTCTTCAAATTGTTATAACTTTCCTTTGAGCTATTAAGGGCGTCAAAAGTGAAGTTTTGTGGTTTTGAATAATGTGCTGACAAATAGAATAATCTCAAATCCATAGGGGAATATCCATTTTTCATCAAGCTTGAAAGAGTGTAAATTGCGCCTTTTGATTTGCTCATTTTGCCACCATCGAACATAAGGTGTTCAAGATGGAACCATTTGTCAACAACTTCATGATTGCATTTTGCAAAGTTTTGAGCGATTTCATTTTCGTGATGGACGGGTCTATGTTCAATTCCGCCTCCGTGAATATCGATATGTTCACCCAAAAATTTGTTTCCAATAGCGCTACACTCAATGTGCCAACCTGGATATCCAACGCCCCAAGGGCTATCCCATTTTTGAATATGATTATCCTTTGCAATAACCCAGAGAACAAAGTCTGCAGGATTTCGTTTTTCATCATCTACTTCAATACGTGCGCCGAACAACTTTTCGTTTTGATTCATGCCACCGAGTTCGCCATAATGAGCATATTTGCTGGTGTCAAAGTATACACCATTTTTTGTAATATATCCATAACCATTATCAATAATTTTTTGAACAAATTGTATAATTTCATTAATTACACTTGTTGCTGGACAAATATGTTCTGGGGTTTCAATATTGAGATCTTTCATGTCTTGAGAACATATATCCCAATAATATTTGGCGATTTCTTCGGGAGTTTTGTTCTCACGTTTCGAAGCAACTTCCATCTTGTCTTCACCTTCGTCTGCATCACTTGTCATATGTCCAACGTCAGTGATGTTCATGACTTGATTGATGTTGTATCCAAGATATTTCACCGCACGTCTAACTGTGTCCATAACGAAAAATGCACGCATATTTCCTATGTGCTGAAACCAATATACTGTAGGCCCGCAGAAATAATAGTTCACTGTATTGTCTATTGGTTGTAATTCTTCTTTTTTTCTTGTAAGAGAATTGTAAATTTTAAGTTTCATAATTACCTCTATTTAATATTATTCTAAAAATAAAATATTGTCAAGCAATATGTTGTTTTTCGCTACATTGTGGTTTATAGTTTTGTTGTCTTTAAAGGTAAAGTGGCGAAAAGTTAGTTAAAATTATTTTGCAAGTTTATTGATTTTTTGCTATTAATTTGCTAATATATAGGTGGAGATAAAATGATTGAATTAAAAAACATAACTTATAAAGTGATGGATCAAGGCAAGGAAAAGATAATCCTTGACGATATTTCATGTGTTTTTGATGATAAGTGTGTGACGGCTATAACCGGTCAAAATGGTGGCGGAAAATCAACTGTCACAAAGATAATAATGGGGATAATCAAACAAACCTCTGGGCAAATTTTTTACAATGGAAAAGAAATTTCAAACTTGTCTATTGACGAAAGGGCAAATCTTGGAATAGGATATGCCTTCCAACAACCTATATTATTTAAGGGGTTGACAGTCAAAGATTTAATTGATATTGCTTCAAAAGAATTAAATAGTGTGCCAAAGGCTTGTGAATATTTATCCAAAGTGGGACTTTGTGCCAAAGAATATATCAACAGGGTGTTTGACAAATCTTTGTCTGGTGGAGAGCAAAAGAGAATTGAAATTGCTCTTGCAATGGCAAAAAATAGTGATCTTACAATTTTCGATGAGCCTGAAGCAGGAATAGACCTTTGGAGTTTTGACAAATTGAATTCATTGTTTGACAAGAATAAATCTTATATTATAGTCAGTCATCAAGAAAAGATTTTGTCAAAAGCTGATAAGATAATTGTGATAAATGATGGTAAAATTGTTGAAAGTGGAAACTCAAAATCTATCTTGACAAAACTAAACAAGGGTGTTTGTGGAAAAATTTTGGGAGGCAAAATATGAAAATGGATAGATTGAGTAAAGAATTGTTGTCTCAAATCGTTGCTTTGCATAATATTCCAGACGGGGCGGTGTCTTTCAGAAAAAACGGAAAAGGCGAGATTTCAAGATCTACAAAAAATATAGAAATAGTTCCTAAAGACGATGCTTCGGGTATAGATATTTTTGTGAAATCTAGTTGTAAAAACGAATCGTGTCATATTCCTGTAGTTATAACCGAAAGCAATTGTTATGATTTGGTATATAATGATTTTTATATTGAAGATGGTGCTGAAGTGACAATTGTTGCTGGTTGCGGATTGCACTCGTCAGACGATAGTTCTCATGACGGAATTCACACTTTCCATATTGGCAAAGGTGCAAAATTGACATACATTGAAAATCATCTGGCTTTGGGAGATGGGGAAAATCGGAATTTGAATCCTGTGACAATTCTTAATGTTGGAGAAAATAGTTCGGTTATCATGAAAACAACACAAATCGGAGGAGTTGATTATTCAAACAGAACAACAAAAGCAAAATTAAAAGCGGGTGCAACCTTGGATGTGACTGAAAAAATAATGACCGATAGATTCAATGTTGCCAAAACATTGTTCAAAGTTGACCTAAGTGGCGAAGGAAGTGTTTGTAATATTTCTTCAAGAAGTGTGGCGCGTGGTGAGAGTGAACAAAAATTTGATTCTACAATAATTGGAAAAAACAAATGTTTTGCTCATGTGTCTTGTGATGGAATTTTGTTGGACAATGCAAAAATTGTCTCGATTCCGAAAATTGACGCAAGGAGTAGTTTGGCTGAGATCAATCATGAGGCGGTTGTTGGAAAAATTGCAGGGGATCAAATTGAAAAGTTGATGACAATACTCTTCCCTTAACAACTGCAGGCTGATCCACCTTCAAATCGCAGATCTTCACTTTATTCTTTCTATTTTCATACTCTCTTGGAAAGAACAGCATTAGATCTTCAAGGGTCCTAATATTGAGTTTTTCAAGGGCCTCAGCCTTTTTCGGTCCCAGCCCTTTTAATTCTGTCACCTTGTCGCTTAATTTCACTATCTACTTACCTCTATATGTCTCTTGGCAATATTTTTAGATAAAATACCTGTTATCACAATAGTTACCTTTTGTGGTTTTGCTCCCAAAATTTTTTCTGCATTTTCATAAATACTATCAATCATTCCTTCTGTAACCATTTTAATACTGGTACCGAATTTGAGAACTAAATAAACTTTGATGCTGTATCCTTCTTCATTCTGAGTCAAATCAACACTACCGGTGGTTTCATCATATAAGTTAATCTTTGAAGCAAGGCCCGGCATCATATCCATATATTTGCCCTTATAATTATGGAGAATTACTTTACCACCATATTCTTCAGCAGCCTTCATCACTATTTTATTTACTATTCCCTGGGAAAAATGAATTTCTCCAAGCTTAGTTGATATATCAAACATTTTCATTCTCCTGTTATTTTGCACATGTTTCTATATATTTTATCATATAAAAATCATTTGTCACAATTTTTCTCTACTTTTCATAATATGACTAGAGGTGAAATATATGAAAAAAAATATTCAGTACTGCAATCCCAAACCGTACAAAAGTCCAAAACGTAAATGTAAGAACACCAAAATCGGTACAATAATGGTTTTTCTGGGGTTCTTCACGTTATTGGCTTTGGTGCTTCCTATTAAATACTGGATATTAATCCTAAGTTGTTCATTGATTGTATTGGGTATTATGCTTCTAAAAAAATAAGCGCCCACCAATGGTGAGCGCCAATTTTTCAATTAAAATTAGATGGCACGGTTTACTTTGCCTGATCTTAAGCATCTAGTGCATACTTTCGCTTTTCTAACTGTTCCATTGTCATCAATTCTTACAGTCTGAACGTTAGCATTCCACTTTCTTCTTGTGTGTCTGTTTGAATGGGACACGTTGTTTCCGGAAACCTGACCTTTTCCGCATACTTCACACTTTCTTGACATCTGCCGCACCTCCTTATACGTATAGTA
>JAZRUL010000113.1:0-9610 GCA_045652505.1 Candidatus Onthoplasma sp.
ATAAAATTTCGTTTTCATAATCAATATTTTTTTCATTTTCGATATAATTGAGACATTTGTCAATTCCATCAATTGTTCTTTGCATTGAATCATAGAATAAATCTATCATCAAATCAAGATCATGAACTTCAATAGCTTTTGAAATTGCTTCATAATATTTTGTCAAATCGTGAGATGCAATTGAGATTGCTGGCATCTCTTCTCTAATCAAAATATAGTTTGACATAAGTCTTCCTGTTCTGCCGTTTCCATCAAAGAATGGGTGTATTCTAATAAACTCAGCATGGAACATAGCAGCCTTCACAAGAGGATGAAGAGAAATTACATCTTTGTCATTATATAACGAATTCATCAACGCATTCATTTCTTCGTCAAGTCTTTTTGGTCTTGTTGGTGTCCAATTTGGATTTTTGCCATTTCCAACTTTTTCAATACGAGCAGGGATTTCTCTATAAGTGATCAATTTTTCACCAAACACCAAACATACCGCATTGTGAAGAGTTTCGAAAAATTCTTCAGGAGTAATATTCTTCATTTTATCATGTTTTGCACACTTATAAATATATTTGAACGCCATATAATGCAAAGCAGTTTCAAGGCTTATGTTGTGTTTTTGATTTTTTCCTGTGACAACTATACTATCATTATCTTGAAGCATTTTTTCTTGTCTATCATGAAGTTGTGTGAAATAATCATATCTTGAAAACTCTCCTTTAGGATCATGTGCGAACTTACCTCTAAGTTCTATTCTCAAATCTGTCAAGTCAAACTCGAAATCCTCCAAGACTCCTTCAAGAGCAACGCTATTCTTTGATATATCAAACCAAACATTTCTGTTGAAACTCTTGATACCATCAAGATTGTATCCTTTTGCCTTCAAATATTCTTCTTTCTCCAAAATTGCATGCAATTTGTTGGTCAAAGCACTGAAATCACGTTCGGTGTATGCATAAAAATTTTTGTTTTTTCTATTTAATCTCGCTTTTGGATTTATCCAACATTTTCTTTTTGATTTGTCCTTAATCAATTCTATAGCGGTGTCATTTTTTAAATGGCTATGTAATGTGTTATATTTTCTGATCAAACGTTCATTATCCTGCATTTACCCCTCCAATATGTTTATATACTAATGCCTAAAAGCCATTTTGTCAATACTAATTTAATATTTAATATAAAAAGACTCCCAAAAAGGAAGTCTAAATTTTAGTATTGTTTGCCGAAATACACTCTGTATTTACTTGTTTTGCCACAATGAATACATTTATGTTGATCATCGTATGAGTGAATTACACGTGTTTTGATTGTTGTTTTGTCTTTGATTTCTTTTTCACAATCTGAATCGCCACAATGATAACAAAGTGCAACTTTCTTGTCATTGATTTCTTTAACCATTGTGTCAAAATCATCTGTTTCAACCAAACTTGCATTGAAGTTATCTTCTGCTTGTTTGTACATGTTTTCTTGGATATCTTTGAGCAAATTCTTCACTTCTTCAACGATATTATTAAGGGACAATTGAACCTTTTCATGAGTATCACGACGAACTGCTGTAGCAACGCCATTTTCAATATCTCTTGGTCCTATTTCAAGACGCAAAGGAACACCTTTCATCTCATATTCATTGAATTTCCAACCTGGAGTATTGTTTGAATTGTCCAATTCTATGCGAAGATCTGCGTCAACAAGAGCATTTTTCACTTCTTCACATTTTTCTAATACACCTTCTTTCTTGCTTGCAATTGGGATAATAACTGCTTGAATTGGTGCGACATTTGGAGGCATTCTGAGACCTCTTTCATCTCCATGTACCATAACAAGAGCACCAATAAGTCTTGTGCTTACACCCCAACTTGTTGAATATCCATATTCAAGTACTCCTTCTTTATTAAGGAATTTGATATTGCTTGCTTTTGCAAAATTTTGACCCAAATCATGAGTTGTACCAGCTTGAAGACATTTTCCATCTTTCATGATTGCTTCCATACCATAAGTTGCAAGTGCACCAGCGAATTTCTCGTTCTCTGTCTTTCTACCTGTAAGTGTTGGAATTGCAAGCAAATTCTTCAATGTGTCAGCATAAACTTTGAGCATCTCTTGAGTATCTTTTGCTGCTTCTTCTGGGCTCGCTTGAACAGTGTGTCCTTCTTGCCACAAGAATTCACTAGTTCTAAGGAACGGACGAGTGGTTTTTTCCCAACGCATAACATTGCACCATTGATTCATCGCCATTGGCAAATCACGATATGAATTGATCCATTTTGAGTACATATCACAAATGATTGTTTCGCTTGTAGGACGAATAATGAGTTTTTCGCTCAATTCTTCACCACCGGCATGAGTGACAACAGCCACCTCTGGAGCAAATCCTTCCACGTGCTCAGCTTCCTTCTTCAAGAAACTCTCTGGAATAAGCATAGGAAAATAAGCGTTTTTTACGCCTCTTTTCTTGAATTCTTTGTTCATATATTGTTGAATATTCTCCCATACAGCGTATCCATAAGGTTTTATCACCATTGTACCTCTGACAGGGCCATAGTCAACCATATCAGTTTTTATCACCACATCAGTGTACCATTGCGCAAAATCTGTATTTATATCTGCGATTTCATTTACAAATTGTTTATTCTCCATCTTTATCTTCCTTTTCTTCAAATTGTTTCTTAATCATTATAATCTTTCCTTTGGCATTTTCCAAATCTTTTAAGCAAATTTTTGCCAATTTGCAACCTTCTTCATATAAAGCAAGGCTCTCATCAAGAGTTGTTTCACCTTTTTCCATCTTTTCTGCAATTTCAGCCAATCTCTTAATATTTTGTTCCAACATTTATTTTCTCCTTATGTTTTATTTCTGCCAATAATTTTGCATCTTTTGTAATAATTTCAACTTCATCACCAATTGAGATTTTTTCTGTATTAATCGGTCGATTGTCAAGACTAACATACGAATAGCCCGAACTTAATAATTTTATAGGATTTAACTTATCTAGTGTATTTATTGATATATCTACCATATATTTAGTGTTTTTAATTTTATCTTCTACTTCTTTTGAAATAGAATTATAAAAATCTATAATATGCATATTTTCTTCATTGATTACTTCAGTGATTGACTGTTCAATGTCAAAAATTGTAAGATTTACATTAGTATAATAATTGTTTATTTTATTGTCAATAGCATTATTAAAATCATAGGCGTATTGTTTGATCAATCTTATAGTTTCAAGGCAATCGAAAGCCACCAATTCTGCCGCAGCACTTGGGGTTGGTGCTCGAAGATCAGCGACAAAATCCAAAATGGTAAAATCTGTTTCGTGTCCCACTGCACTAATTAGTGGTTTATTACAAATAAAAGCAATATTTGCCAATTCTTCATCATTAAAAGGCATAAGATCTTCAATACTTCCACCACCACGAGCGACAACTATAACATCAACGTCGCTAAAATTGTCAAAGTATGATACACCTTCAATAATCTGCTCTACAGCGTATTTACCTTGAACTTGCGCATCATAAACATATATGTCGAGATTTGGATTTCTTCTCATTGTCACATTTTTTATATCTTGAAGCACTGCCCCTGTTTTGCTGGTCACAACTCCAATAGATTTGATATATTTTGGAATAGGCACCTTATTTTCTTCACTGAATTTGCCTTCTGCTTCAAGTTTGTTCTTGAGTTCAATGAATTTTTGGTATAATTCGCCCTGCCCACATGCTTCAATGGTCAGTGCATTAAACGTCAATTTTCCGCCTTTCGGATAATATTTGATATTTCCCCTGATTTGAACCATATCACCAATATTAAAGGTCTGTTTTGCACCAAATTGCACACAATTAAGAAGATTGTCAGCATCTTTGAGTGTGAAATAAGCTATATTTCTTGTTATAGAAAAACTAGACAACTCTCCCGCCACCATAACATCTTCTAGCATTATTTCATTGTCTATTATATCCTTGATTATTCTATTGATTTGTCCAACAGAAAATACCTTCATTATTTCACCAAGTCAGCCAATACACCATTGATAAATTTAGGACTTTTTTCTGTCGAATATTTCTTGGCAAGTTCAACCGCTTCGTTTATTATAACTTCTTTCGGATTTTCCTTGATATAATCAAGTTCGATAAGAGCCAAGACAAGTATAGCCAAATCGATTTTATACAATCTTTCTATAGTATAACCTTTGAGGTGCGATGAAATCTTATCATTAATCTCTGAATAATGATTGGCAAAATTGTCTAATACCTTTTTCAAAAACTCCAAACCATCTTTATCTGCTGAATCGAGAAGACTATCATTGTTCTCTTCAGAGAAAAAGCGTGAATATATTGTCTTGAAAGCCAATTCTCTCATTTCTGTTCTTTTCATTGTTCTCTCCTAGATATAGAAAAACTCTCTCGATTTAGAGAGATGTTTTCTTTTCTGCGTCCTTTACATAGACATTTATTGATTTGATTTTAAGCTGAACTAGTGAATTTATGCTATTCTTAACGTTTTGTTGTATCTTGTATACAACATCATTCACTTCACAGTCAGTTGTCACTGTGACATATATATCAATAACAATAGTATTATCTTTCTTGTATTTGATACGAACGCCCTTTCCTGTGTTTTTGTCAAACATACGATTCAAGAAAAGTTTCTTTGGATGATAAACGTCAATCACGCCTTGAATTTCTTTTGTTGCAAGGCTGACGATAGACACAATCATATTCTTATTGATATATGTATTACTTTCACCATTTATATTTTTAATATGCGCCATAATTATTTCCTCTGCGTTTATTATATCACAAAGAAAATTATTTAGCAAATTATTCTGCAGGAATTATTATAATTTTATCAATTTCTACATTCATTTGTTCGGTTGCTACCTTTGTGATCTGTGCAACTTCGTCTGATGTGAGTTCGCTTGACTTGACAAAAATGTTCACATTGGCACTGCTTGAAGACACCACAGCATCATCAAAACCTTTACCTCTGATGATTCCTTCAGTCACCAATTCGCGTTCCATTTGAGCAATAAGTTGCAACTTGTTCTCTTCGGCTTCCTTCTTTGCTTGCTCTGTTGAGCTTGCACTTGCAATGATAGAATCATAGAACTGAATCTCTTGTGTACGTGTTGCTTCGCGTTCGCTACGATAGTTTGCATAGAAATTTGCAGACGAACTTGAGCTTGTTTGGGTTGTCATTTTGCTTGATATACCACTATTGAGAGCAACATTGACATACCCCGTCAATAGTAATAATGCTATCATAACTGATATAATAACAATCTTCTTCTTTTTAGTAAGTGATTTCATATTTACCTCCTTATTCACTTGACAATATTTCAATTCTTCCGTTCGTGACATCAATAACAGTTTGTACAGCCTTCAAAACCTTCATTTTTGTTGCAGTGTCACCAACTCCTTTCGCTGTTATGATAACACCTTTAACTTCTGGAAATTTGTCCAATAAAATAAAAGAATCTTTTATAGTTGCTGTATTCATATCTAGCGTTATCAATACATTTACATTTGAGACTCCTTTTATATCCGACAAAATCTCTTCCAGATTGTCTTCCAGATTTTCTACGTAGCCAGTGATTGTTGAACCATCAAGAGTATTTTGTTTTTTCGAACTGTTTTTTCCTTTGCTTGTTGACATATATATGAGAAGTATAACCACAACAAATATTACCGCAATGTAGATTTCTATATGTTTGATTTTCTTTAGTTTCTCGAATATTTTCATGCCTGACTTTTTGTTATCGCTCATATATAATCTCCTTGTCACCGAGTCCCGTATGCTTGTTTACCACTTCATATATGTTTTCATAAATATCTATATGCTGGTTGTCCGAATTATTTGTCATGTTTTTCAAAATAACAATGCAAGAATTTATTTTTAATTCGTTGTTTTCTATCGTAAATTGTAGTTTAATGTCAACACCTGACAAGCCCTCATCATCAAGTTCTTTTTCAATATCGACTTCTTTTGATATGACTTTTGATTTATAAATGAAATTGAGTAGTTTTTCATCCGGTTTTAGATTATTAGTATCAAGTTCAATGCCTTTGAAATTATTTACAAATTTGACAACCGGAGCAACCAAAACCACTATCACAAAAATTGAAAATATGCTTTTTATATACTTATTAATAGACCCAGATGGAATAACAACATCAATAATCACTCCAGCAATCACCACACCTAAAACACCTAATATATACCCACTCATCACATCACCATACTTGCACTTGTCATCACAAGCCCCATTGAAACTAAATACATAAAACCGATTGCCAAAACACATGTTGAAAGCATTGTCACTGATTTTGAAACAGCGGTTAAGAAATTTGATGTTTTCTTATCACCGAGCGGTTGTATAATTGCAGATATTAGTTTCATAACCAAGCTGAATATAACAATCTCCAATATCGGAGATATGATCGTATTTATGATCATCAATACTCCGACAAGTCCCACAGAATTTTTGATCAAAATTGTGCTTGCCAGTATCAGATCCATACCATCTGATAGATATCCACCCATAATTGGAATATAACTTTTTATTGTATATTTTGTTGTACGAATACTTACACTATCGAAACTACCCGCCGATATTCCTTGCAGTGTCATAATAGCAAAGAATAAAGTAAATGTTATTCCTACAGACCACTTGAACAAACTTGATATAAACGAACTGAATTTATCAAGTTTGATACTATCTGAAAAATTTGAGATTATATCAAACACAAAACTCAACATAAATAATGGCAATATGAAACCGCTGAAAATATCTGTTATATAAGTGGATAATATCGCAACAATTGGCTGAAATGTGCCAGCAGTTGCTCCGCCACCCGTCGCAGTCATCAATGTCAATAAAATTGGGAATATAATGTTTGTTTGCTTGACCATACTTGATATTGATTTGCCTGTATTTGTGGCAAGTTTCGTAATCATCCCAATCATAAGTATCACAATTGTCAAGAAACATACTAAATGAATTAAATTGCTTGTCGATTTTTCGTTGAATTTTCCTTTGATTCCATTCAATAAATTGCTGACAATTCCAATGACAATTATCAATGATAGTATCGGCATATAACTCAAAAATAAGTCGATAATTCCTGAAAATAAACTTGATATCAGGTTTGAATAATCAACCGCATTTTCACCAGATATAATTGAATAGACTTTTGATTTGATATTCGAAATTGAAAATAAATTGGTATTAGTATTATTGAAATCTTCTAGAACTGAATTCAATTCTTTAAAATCAATTTCATCCAATTGCTTTATTATATTCTCTTGCAATTCCCCTTCTATATTGACCGAATACATATCCGCTGCATATGTTGTTTTGGCCTTTATTAGAGAACCGATAGAAAAAAATAAAATAAATATTAATAAGCAAATTACAACCTTATTTAGCCTTATTTTATTTTTGGATTTAATTATAAAATATTTATTTGTTTGTTCTGGTTTTATAGGAAATATATTATTAGATTGTTTCACATTTATCATAGCAACCCCTTAACCAAATCTATGACACTGTTGATGATAGGCAAAGCAATGATAAGAATTGTAATTTTTGCAAAAAACAAGATTTTGTCGGCAATACTACTCGCCCCCGCATCAAGACAAATATTGGCACCAAATTCTGCTATATATCCGATTGCAATAATTTTGAATAACGGGGATAATAATGTTGTCTGTACACCTGTATATTCAAAAATATTATAAAATGATGAAATAACACTACTAAGTGCATCGACAGACATGACAATAATCAAAACACTGCCAGCGATTGTGATCAATATTGAAATCTCTGGCTTGGTCTGTTTGACCAAAATATTTGCAAAAACCGTAATTAATGCTATTGCTATTATCTTTATCAATTCACTCATTACAAAATAAACAACGACTTGACTGTCGTAAACAAATCCTCTATCAAATCAACAACCATAAGCAAACTGATAATCAATCCTGCCAAGGTTGTGATTGAAGCAATTTCTTCCTTGCCACAATGCTTCAGAATTTGATTGACGATTGAAGTAATCAATCCTATACCTGCAATTTTGAAAATAATTTCCATATTATCCTCCTAAATCAAAACAATGCTCAAACCGATTGCAAACAAGAGTGAAAGTTTGAGAATCATTGGACATAATTTCTCTTTGTCGGCTTTTGCTTTTTCCAATTTTTCGTCAACGATAAGAGCAAAATTATCAAGTTGATTTATCTCGTTTTTTACATCAAATTTTCCAACGTTTTTTATAATATCTGCCAAAATCACTTTGTCTGAATCTTCCAAAACAACTATTTCATCAAAAGACAATATATTTGTCTTGAGATAATTCTGATATGAATTAATAAAAGATTTGAACTGCTTTTTGGCTTCTGTTTTCATTAGAAAATTGCTGATTTTGTCTTGTTTGAAAGAAATATTAAGTCTTAAGTGGTTCAAAAATGATTTTAGATTGTAGAAAAAATCATACCTATCTTTGTATTGCTCACTGAAAGCACGAGCGATAAGCATAATTATGAATATCAAAATTATTATAAGTGCAATTTTCATATTATCTTGAATATATACAATCCAATTTTTCGTTATAAATAAATGCAAGTGTACCCGGGCCTTCCGCATCTGACAGAACAACAAATCTTTCAAATAGCTGATTGTCCAATATATAGTCAAATCCTTTTTTTCTTTTCAGTTGTTTAATGTCAGTTGCATGAATTGTCGCAACAACTTTCACTCCACTATTCATCGCTTCTACTATTGCCTCTAGATCACGATTTAGATCTATTTCATCGGTCACAATTATATCTGGCCTCATTGACCTTATTCCGTTTGTGAAAGCAAAATTTTTTGTACAATTTGTGTATATATCACAAAATCCGCCCAGATTTATATTTGGCTCACTGTCGCTTACTGAACATATCTCGTTTCTCTCATCAACTATCAAAATGTTTTTTGCTATATTATGTTCTCCCAATTGATAGACAAAGTCCCTTAAAAACGTTGTTTTTCCCGCTCCTGGAGGTGAGATAATCAAAGTGTTTTTGATATCATTGTCAGCAAGAAAATCGTATGCCGGAACACTGCAATTTTTTATTATATGTGGGATTCTGATATTAATCGATTGAAATTCTTTTATGGTTGAAACATTGCCATTTTCGTGCACAACATATCCAGCAACACCAATTCTTATTCCACCATTAATTGTCAAATAACCATTAATTATACTTTCATTGAAAGCATACATTGAATTGTCACTTGCACGACGTAAAAAATTCTCAATCATCTCAGATGTAGATATAACATATTCTCCGATGTCATTTTTAAGATAAAATTTTCGATTCTTAACGACAATGATGATTTTTTGGTTGACACGCATACGAATTTCAGTTATATCTCTGAAACTAAACGACTTAATAATGAGATTGTAAATATCTCGCTGTAAATAATCTTTCAACATACATAAAACTATGAAAAATTGATAAAAAAATGAGCAAAAAAAATCGATACTACAAGAGTACCGATTATTCGACATTTATTGGGCAATTTGTTCTTATTCGACCTATAATCTTTCCATATATTCGCCTGTACGAGTG
>JAZRUL010000114.1:0-4644 GCA_045652505.1 Candidatus Onthoplasma sp.
ACTGTTAATTCTTCTCCATATTCAATCTTGCTCTCAATTTGGATTGCAGAAGCAATCGCTTTGCCCATTTTGACAACAATTTCCTTTTCATCAGAAACAAGATAAGCAGGATCGTCACACTTATCAACAACAATACAACGCAACTTAACTCTTATATCTCCAAGTTTTTCTCTGTATATTGCCATATTTTTAGCCATTTTTTCAGGTTCAATTTCATAGATATCATCTGATTGATACGTATTTCTACTTCTTTTGAAAATAGTGTTGAGTTTAAACAATTTCTTATCAGACATATTGCCTCCTTGTTTATTAAGATTATAACTTAGTTTGAAAATTTGTCAAGACTAAATTGAAAATTAGCTTATATCACTGCCATCAGCCATAGTTTCTGACGGAGAGATTATTTTTACATTACCAAGATTGTCTTCAGCACAAAGGATCATACCTTCGCTCATCAACCCCTTCATTTCTCTTGGCGGAAGGTTCGTCACAACAACAACATGTTTACCGATCAAATCTTTCGGCTCATAGTATTTTGCAATACCGCTCAATATTGAAAGCGTTTTTGTTCCAACTTTTATTGTTGAGTGCAACAACTTTGATTTTGGCACAGCCTCGCAATCAAGAATTGTTCCGACTTTCATTTGCACTTTGGCAAAATCATCAATAGAGATCAATTCTGCTTGCTTGAATTCAATCTCTTTGATTTCAACTTCCTTAATCTCTTCTGGTTTAGAAACTTTAAGATCTTCCAATTTTAATCTTTCAAACAATAAATCATTATTTAAAACTTTAAGATCTTTTCCAATATTAATTTCACCCCAAACAAAATCTTCAGTTATACCAAGTTTTTGTTTGATTTTTTCACAACTAGAAGGAATAAACGGACTGAATAAGTTTGCCATATTTGCCATCATATAAACACAAGTGTATGTTGTATTGTTGAAATCCTCAATGTTTTCAACAACTTGAACCCAAGGTTTTTGTTCATCATAATATTTATTTCCAGCCATCACATAATTGATTGCAGTTTCAAGAGCTAAACGCAATTTTCCTTGTTCTATCAATTCTCCAACTTTTGTATATGCTTCTTTAGTTAATTTTCTAATTTCTTCATCGACTATACCATTCGGAATCTTACCTTCAAACTTCTTATTCAAATATGAAAGATTTCTGTTGACAAAGTTTCCAAACACACCAACCAAGAATTTGTTGTGAACTGTCACAAAATCTTCTAAGTTAAAGTTGATATCCTTAGTTTCAGGGCCATTTGCAATCATATAATAACGAATAGAATCTTTGTTGAACATCTCTGTAAGTTCGTTCACACTGATCAAATTACCTTTTGATTTGCTCATTTTTTCATTGTTCATATTAACATATTCGCAAGAAATGATTTGATCTGGCAATTTCATATCCTTATCAATTGCACTGAGCAATGCAGGGAAAATGACGGTATGGAAAGGAATATTATCTTTTCCATGAGAATAATACGAAATCAAATTTTTGTCAGTGATAAACTTGTCAAAATCTATTCCTCTTTCTTCTGCAACTTTTCTTGCAGTTGTGATATATCCCATCACGGCTTCAAACCAAACATAAACACGCTTGTCGTCAAAACCATCAAATGGAACTTCTACACCCCAATTAAGCTGTCTTGTAAGAGCTCTATCAATCAAACCAATCGATAAGAACTTCTCTGTTTCTTTGATAGCATTATTTCTCCAAACATCTTTATGACTATCAATCAATTTTTGAATATCATCTTGAAATTTTGACAAAGAGAAATATAGGTGCGTATTTGTTTTTGTTATTGTTTTGGTTTTACAAAAACTACATTCTTTGTCAAGAAGTTCTTTTGCGTTCAATGTCACCAAACAACCATCACATTGATCTCCCTTTGCAACACCACCACAATGAGGACAGGTTCCCAAAATTTCTCTATCAGACAAGAATGTATTACACTTAGGACAGAAATCTTGTTCTTCTTCCTTCTTGTAAATGAAACCATTTTTGTCAATTTGTTTCAAATAGTGTTGCACCCATTTTTTGTGATGATCTGTCATTGTGCTTGTATACAAATCGTACGAAAAATCCAAATCGTTAAAGTTTTTAACGAATTCTTCGTGATATTTTGTTGCTATAACCTTAGGGTCAACACCTTCCTTCTTAGCTCTAACTGTTATCGGTGTTCCGTGGCTATCTGTTCCAGAAACATATATTACATTATCGCCATTTCTTCTGAAATATCTTGCAATAACATCACCCGGCAACAACGCACATAAATGACCTATATGTAATGAATTGTTTGCATATGGCCAAGCACCACCAATTAAAACGTTTCTACTCATAAATTCTCCTTATGTTTTATTTTTATGTCCTAAATTTTTCCAACCAAATACCCAACATAATGCTTTTATCTGCCTATCGGCAGGAAGCGTCGCATTAGTTGTTATTTGTCTTCACTTCGTGAGATCAAATACCCAACATAATGCTTGCTGTCGAACTCAAGTTTGTACTTATCATGTTTGACTTTTGGATAATGTTCTGGATTTGGATTTTTGAATTTCTTTTTCTTTAATACCTTGAAACCTTTTTCTTTCAAATATTGTTCTATATATCTATAATGCACTGCAGGATCTTCAAGTATATCGTAAATGATAAAATATTTTGCTTTGATATCCATAATTTGATGGAACAAATCAGAAAAATGATTTCCAAAATGATGAGCTTCGCCAAGCGTCATATGAATCAAACATAGATCATATTTTCTTCTTATGCAACAATTACAAAAATCTGCTTCAATGACATTTAGTCTATCTGATCCAATTGCTGTCAAAAGTGGATTTTTCTTCCTGTTGTCGCCAGGATACACCACAGCATCAACTTGTGCTTTCGGAAAATATTTCAGCATAATACTAGCACTAGTTTTTCCACTGCCCGCGTCAATTATTTTCTTGATCTCTACATTTTTCAATTTCTTGATAAGAACTTTCAGCGCCTTATCATGAATTGAATGTTTTGTATCGTATAATTTTTCCATAATTACCCCTATATGAAATTATAAATTATTTTTTGATAAATTTTCAGCCAGATTTTCTTCTCTTATATAACTTTCAACTACAGATAATGCGCCGTTTTCCTTCAATCTTTCAAGGAAATCATTATATTTTCTATCACACTTGATTATAAAACTATAATTTATCGGTTTTGAAAAAATTGCTCTTCTCAAACTTTCTTCACTGTATTTTGAATTCTTAACAAACATTTCCAATCCTAATAATTGGATATATTCCAGCTTTGAAATGTGTTTTGATTTGAATTTAACTTTCACTTCAAACAAACTATTATTCACTTTTATGAATTCGCCAATTTGAGTCTTCTTTGCTTCTTCAATACATTCGTCAAGAGCAATCATAATCTCTTTTGACTCATTGTTTTGCGCTTGTTTTTGCAATTTCTTTTGTACCTTTTTCAACATATTCTCTCCTTAAAATTAGAATTCCTTATAAATATTTATCGGCCCATCAAGATGTGTTTCAATTTGCATATCTGCTCCAAACACTCCAAGTTGAACATTTACCCCTAATTTTTTGATTTCATCGGCAAGACGAAGATAATATTCATTTGCCTTGTCTTTGTCTGCAGACAAGATGAAACTTGGTCTATTTCCACTATGCGGAACTGTGCAAAGTGTAAAGTTTGAAACCAACAGGATTTCTCCACCAACATCTTTGACACTCAGATTCAATTTTTCTCCTTCATCTTCAAAGATTCGAAGATTTACGAGTTTGTTTGCAATCTTTTCGATATTTGTTCCGTCATCAGTTTCGCATACTCCACAAAAGATATTAAGTCCGTGTTTGATTTGACTGACAATTTCACCATCAACTCTCAAAGTCGAACCTTTGACTCTTTGTATTACAAATCTCATTTTAGCCTCTTGCAATTTTGTTTACTATACTCATATCAACCTTTCCAGCATATTCAGCTTTGAAATACTTCATAACGCTTGGAATTGATTTGTCTTCTAGATTTGCAATGATATTCTTGATTTCATCTTCGCTCAACATTTGTGGCAAATATTTTGTCAAAATTTCTTTTTGAATTTCAATATTATTTGCTTCTACTTCGTTGCCGGCTTTCAAATAATTTTCCTTTTCTTCAGTGAGTTCTTTGATTGTCTTTTGAAGAATTTGAACTACGTCAGCATCTGTTTGCTCTTTTCCGTCTTTCTTGCACTCAATGCTGTGCAACAAAACTTTGTTCATAACAACACCATAAATCGCTCTTGCCAAAGTGTTTTTATCTTTCATTGCTTGAACATTATCTTTCTTTATTTCGTCTATTATCATATTTTATCTTTCCTTTTTGTTAGTCTTTGAAGACATCGTCAATATCTGGGTCTTCGTTTGGAGTCAAGATTGCATCTTTTTGCACCTTGCTCGTATTTTTTGTATACAAATTATCTCTGCCTGGCTCATAGAATTGAGTGAATTCACTCTTCCATTTGATCGGAATATTTCCTCTCATACCATTTCTATGTTTTGCGATAACAAGCGTATAGTCAAGAGCGCCATCGCTAGAATTTTGCTCTGCACCATCGGTTGCAATGTCTGCAATGAACATAACAATATCGGCATC
>JAZRUL010000115.1:0-3351 GCA_045652505.1 Candidatus Onthoplasma sp.
GACAATGCAACGATTGCTATACCCCACCATTCCGCCTTTTTTTACAATATTTATTTGCACCACTTTAGACTTAATCTCAACAACCGAGTTAAATCCATTGGTAGAATTATAAAATAGATCAAATCCAATTCTTACCATATCCAAATGGTGATTATATTTTTCATTCACTTCACTATTGTCAGCATGAACAATTATATCTGCCTGATATTGTTTGGCAAGACTTGTGTATTTTGTGAATTTTTTGTACTGAACGCAAACCATTTCATCACAAGTAGCAAAGTGAGTGTAAACACCAACCAATTTCAACTTACTCTTTTTTATCTCTATAAGCGCTTTTTCGAACTCAACAATATCCGAAAAACCAAACCTATTCATACCAGAATTCACCTTCAAATGAATATTGATTTCCATATCATATTTTGCCAAAAACAACACATCTTCCAAGCTGTGACAAGTGTATATAAATCTATCGTCAGGTTTCCGTCTCTCAAGCGGACCAACAATAAGTATTGGCAGATTTGTAAGACGCTTTACTTTTTTTGCTTCAAAAAGACAAGCCACACCAAAACAATCTACATATTCACGAATCGTTTTCACGACCTGAGTCATACCAAGACCATAAGCATTTGCTTTCGCCATAGCACACACCATTGTGTTGGGATTGTTTAGTCTAACTTGTCTTATATTGTTTATTAAATTGTCTTTTGATATAATAATTTGATTAAACATATTTGTATATATGCTTAATTTTAATTATTTGTATGAAGAGAAAACTCACACCCGCAATAATCTTGCCTATAAATTCCAAGATCTTTGCAAATTTGAATCGATCTAAGATATCCATTTTCTTTCTTGAAATCTGCATGTAAGTATTTGATACCATAACATTTCTCGAAATGTTCACCTATACGATTTATAAACTCTGCATCTTTGTGCGGACTTATGCTGAGCGTTGTTGTCACAATGTCATAACCATTATTGGCAGCATATTCAAAAGTCTTGTTCAATCTCTCAGCAATACAAACTTGACACCTACCGCCACCTTCTGGTTCAGATTCCTTGCCTTTTGCAATTTTTAAAAATTCATTGTGATTATATCCAATATCAACAACATTCACACCGAGTTTTTTGAACTCTTCCCTTCTTAGATCAAACTCAGACTCAGGATAAATGTTTGGATTGTAATAAAACATTGTCAAATCAAAAAACTTACTAATTCTCTCTATCACCGCACTTGAACACGGCGCACAACAACAATGCAAAAGTAGTTTTGGCTTGTCACCAAAACTACTTATTTCTTCATGCATTAATTTGTTGTAATCAATTTTCATGTCTATATTATAGTTTGAATAGACCGCTTTGTCAAGCAACCTTTCAATTCTAACATACAAACATTATTAACTCAATACTATTCTCCACTAGGTGCTTCTACCTCTACTTTGTTTAAACAATTTTCATTGAAGAAGAAAATTCGTTTATCTTCATCAATGTCTTTGTCCCAACCATCGTAATTGCCAACTTCACTTCCTGCAATTAATAATAAATATAAATCGTTAGTGTCTATATCAATATTTATATAATTAATAACAGTATCGATTTCATCGGTTTCATCATCGTCTTTAAATGTATATTTTACTCCCAACAAATTCATATTAGGAAGCGAGATTGTATATGTTTTCCCTTCCTCTGTAGTTGTACCAAGCTTTAATTCTTGTACAACCGAACCAGAATTGCTGAATACAATTGTACCACCAAATTCACTTATAACAAAATCTATGTTTCCTTGTGATTTTCCAACAAATAATCCCAAACATCTTATTGGAGTCGTAATCAATTTGCCATCTTTGTCAACTCTATATCTATAGATTTTGTTCATTCTCTCTAGCCAATAGTTGAATGTCTCGATTGAAATTGAGCAATTGTCGAAAGTATCTGTACCATAATCCACATTGTCTGGAATAACATCTTTTGAGTTTTCGGTTATTGTTCCAGAAGTTTCCATATTTTCCGCCGAGCTATCCACACCGATCACTCCACCAATAATATAACCAAACAATTTTCCTTTGTAGTGTGCGTCAAGAACAGTACCAGAAACATTTCGTCCGACTATACCTGCAACTGTATTTCCAACACTTTCTTTTATGATATTCACTTCAGCTGTCACATGAGAGATATAACCACCAGCATTAAATCCAACGACACCACCTACGATATAGTTAGAATCTTTGAACAAATCTTCATCTGTGGTTGAACAATCCACATTGATCATCACGCCACGATTTTCACCTACTGCCATACCAGCATATCTCGTAGCAGAAATATTTCCACCACTTATTGCAATCTTGGCATTTGTGAGTTTGACTCTTTCTCCCAAGAATCCAAACATTCCACCGACATTTTCACCTATCACAGAGATTGCACCTTCAACAGAAACTCTGTTGATTGTTTTGTATGAAGTATTGTCTATATTTCTTACTTCAAGGTTAAAATCTAGATTATCAAATGCATCAACAATACCAGCAACCGATCCAGCAAAGTTGACATTGCCAATTGTTTGATATTCATCCTTACGATTGACTTTTGAAGCATATAAGTCATACACTCCGCCAATTGTATAGTTTGTTGCAAATACGCTTACATTCGAAGCAATATCTTCCATATTCAAGTCACCACCGATCACACCAGCAATACCACCGACAACATTTCCGCCAAGAACTGTGTCTTCACAACTTACTGAGATATTATATAGGTGATAGTTTTCAATATATCCAGCAAGCACACCAACAACTTCGGTCTTAACAGCCAAAACAGAGTATGCATCAATCGTGAGATTTCTTATCGCTGGAGTGATTTCTTTTGCGCCACTATGCTTGATTTCTTTGAACAATCCAATTGATGACAATTTTTCACTCGAATAAATCGTAAATCCCGTGAGTGACATATTATTACCTTGGATATTACCACCGAATACAAGTTCAGATGTCGGCAAACTCTTTGAGATTGAACTGAAATCGATATCAGCAACAAATCGATAATAACTTCTTATATCATTAAATCCAGAATTTTCAATAATATTCATGTAAGCATCCCAAGTTGCCAAATCGTAAATAACATAAGGATTTTGTTTTGTACCATAACCATTGTCAGAAACCATTGTTTCTTTCACGGTCACTTCTTTACCGTCAATAGTTTCGGTTTTTTCGACATCTTCAACAAATCTGCTTCCTGTTGCTTTTTCAAGAGTAGAAACTAGTTTTGGCAACGAATTTGTTTTGATAGTCCAAACACCACTGACATTATCTCCAAAATTGAAATTTGCATATGTATCAATTTTGTCATATTGAATTTGAC
>JAZRUL010000116.1:0-7400 GCA_045652505.1 Candidatus Onthoplasma sp.
GTTGTTTGTATTTGTGAGCTCCAATTGTTTTGTATGGCAAAAGTTCAATTTTTTCCACATTTTTTATGTTCTTGGCAAAATCTTTAAGCAGCTTAATATGCCTTTCATTGTCATTAATTCCTGGCACAATCACTTGACGTAGCCAAAGTTTCTTGTTTTCTTTTTGACAGATTTCCACAAATTCACGGAACTTATCCATATTTTGCCCTGTAATACGCTTGTATTCATCTTCTTCAACTGCTTTTATATCCAAAATTATCAGATCAACATATTTCAAAATTTCTTCATAATCGCCAAATCCCACACCGGCAGTGTCCAAACATGTATGAATATTTTTTTCTTTGCAAAGTTTCAAACACTCGAGCAAAAATTCTGGTTGCAAAAGCGGTTCTCCACCAGAAAATGTGACTCCACCATCTTTGCCAAAATAATTCTTGTATTTTTCCACTTTTTCAATCAATTCTTGTGGAGTAATTTCTTGAGAATCTCCCTTTAATTCCCATGTTTCAGGGTTGTGACAATAAAGACATCTCAGTTTGCAACCTTGCAAAAACACAACGAACCTGATTCCCGGTCCATCAAGTGTTCCTAATGTTTCGATACTGTTTACTCTACCTTTTGTCATAAATTAATCTAAATTTACCCATATAATTGCACCATTGGGATGTTTATACTTTCTAGGTTGTTGATATCTCTTTGCGTTTTTTATAACCCACGCATAAGTTTGCTTGTATGGAAGAGTTTTTACATCATTTATATTGTGTTTATCCGCATTTTTTGCATAATCATTCAACGACAACTCCATACAATCTACAATGTCACATTTACCCACAACTAATCCACTTCCACTTTGGATAAGTTCTATAGTTCCTCGAAATTTTGTCTTGCTTCCACGAATTTCCCAAACCTTTTCACCACTCAAAATATAATCTATCCAAGGTTGTTTAACAATCAATCCTTTCATATCAGACCTTAAACTTTATTTTTCTTAAATCCTATCGTGGAAAGTTCTTGCAATGACTTCTTCTTGGTGCGCCCTACTCAACTTGTTGAAATTGACCGCGTATCCACTTACACGAATTGTAAGAGATGGGTATTTGCCTGGGTTGTTCATCGCGTCAACCAACATTTCACGATTAAATACATTGACATTAAGATGTTGTGCTCCTTGCAAGAAATATCCATTCAAAATACCAACAAGATTGTCGATTTGCTCATTCTCGCTTCTTCCAAGAGCATTTGGAACAATTGAGAAAGTGTTGGAAATTCCATCTTGACAGCAATCTTTGTAAGGAATCTTTGCCACACTATTGAGACTTGCCAAAGCACCAGAAATATCTCTGCAATGCATAGGATTTGCACCTGGCGCAAAATGTACTCCTGCTTTTCTGCCATCTGGAGTTGCTCCTGTTTTCTTTCCATACATTACGTTTGAAGTGATCGTCAATGCAGACAATGTATGTTCTGCATCTCTGTATAATTTATGTTCTTTCAAACATTTGATAAATTCTTGAACAATTTCAACTGCAATATTGTCCACATCATCAATATCATTTCCGTATTTTGGATAATCACCGGTGATGCGGAAGTCAACTGCAACACCTTTGTCGTTGTAAATTGGCTCTACTTTTGCGAACTTGATTGCAGAGAGCGAATCTGTAGCAACAGAAAGCCCTGCAATACCAAATGCCATCAATCTTCCAACAACGCTATCATGCAAAGCCATTTGACCAGCTTCGTACGCGTATTTGTCGTGCATATAGTGAATTATGTTCATCGCATCGACATAAGTTGCCGCCACCTTTTTCAAAGTAGCAAAATAAGCTTTCTTAACCTTGTCATAATCCAAAACAGTGTCGTTTATTTTCTCAATTCCTTTCACGACAAGCGCACCTGAAACTTCATCCACTCCACCATTGATAGAATAAAGAAGTGCCTTTGCAAGGTTGCAACGAGCCCCGAAGAACTGCATTTGTTTTCCAATTTTCATAGCAGACACACAGCAAGCAATTGCATAATCTGAGCCATAGATCGGACGCATTACATCATCATTTTCATATTGAATACTGTCTGTCAAAATCGAAATTTTTGCACAATATTTTTTGAAATTTTCAGGAAGATTATTCGACCAAAGCACAGTTAAATTTGGCTCTGGACTCGGATCAAGATTGATCAAACTGTGCAAGAATCTGAATGAATTCTTTGTGACCAAACTTCTCTTTTCATCAAGCATTCCACCAATACTTTCTGTCACCCATGTAGGATCACCAGCAAATATTTCATCATATGCTGGAGTTCTCAAATGACGAACCAATCTCAACTTGATAGTGAACTGATCAACCAATTCTTGAGCTTCTTGCTCTGTTATCAAACCATTTTTCAAATCTCTTTGCAAATAAATATCCAAGAATGTTGAAGTTCTGCCCAAACTCATTGCTGCACCATTGTTTTCCTTGACAGACGCAAGATATGCAAAATATGTCCATTGGAAAGCCTCTTTTGCGCTGGTTGCAGGAAGCGAAATGTCAAAACCATAAGATTTTGCCATAAGTTTGATTTCTTGCAATGCTCTGATTTGTTCAGCCACTTCTTCACGGAGTCTAATTTTTTCTTCATTGTCAAGGTTGAGCAAAACTCCTGTTGTCAAATCCTTTTTCTTCTCTTCAATAAGTCTATCAATTCCATAAAGAGCAACCCTACGATAATCTCCGATGATACGTCCCCTGCCATAAGCATCAGGCAATCCTGTCAAAAGTCCAGCCTTTCTTGCCGCTCTGATGTCTGGTGTATAGGTATCAAAAACTCCATCGTTGTGAGTCTTTCTGATTCTTGCTTCAAAAACATCGTTTAATTTTTTGCTCAATTTTTTGTTATATGCTTCCAAAGCGCTTACAGCTGTTCTAATACCGCCATAAACATTTACGATTCTTTTCAAAGGTTTATCAGTTTGCAAGCCAACCACAACTTCATTTTTCTTGTCAATAAAACCTGCTTTGAATGAGTTTATTCCAGACAAATGCTTAACATCAACGTCAAGAAGACCTTTTTCGGTTTCTTTTTTCAACAAAGCCTTACATTTTGTCCAAACCTTGAAAGTTCTGTCTGCAATTGGCATCAAAAATTCATCATTACCGGTATACTCTGTGTAATTGTTTTCAATAAAGTCTGCAACATTTATCTCTTCTTTCCACTTTTCACCATTAAATTCTTTCCATGCTAAAATATTTTTATCCATAATTTCCCCCTTTTGTTATATTCAGTTTAACACAAAGTTATAAATATATTTGTTGTTTATACAACAAACTTATTGTTAGCTGAGAATATTTTGTTGTTTAAACATATTATCAACTATTAATTTGCTTGTCAAATTTTTTCACATGTTTTATAATGAGTTCATGACTAAAACAAAGAACAAATCTCTTTTTTATTTGATTTGGGCGATCATTTTTTCTCTATCGCCTATGCTTGTTTCTTTCTTTGATCTGATAGGACTAAAATTCAACTCTATTATGTTCATGTTTTTTAGTTTTTTTGTTTTTGTATTTCTTTTTCTTATAAGATTTGTCTTGAACTTAAAAAACGACTATAACTCCACTATAACAGGCATGAAAAACACGTTCAGTTCGATTGCAAAAAAACCTATTTCAATTCTTTTTGTTTTGTGTTTTGTATTTGTTTTTATCTCTTCATTTGTCAATGGATTCAACTCAAACACGATTATATTTTTATCTTATTTTATTGTTGTTCTTTGCCTTTTCAAACTAGATAGGTCCAAGCAAAATTTAATAATTCATATTCTGATAATTACTACCGCCATTTGTTGTATTATGGGTTTTATTGATCCAATAGGAAAAATAATGCCAGGCTTTGAAAGTTTTCAGATCAACTTATCTTTGCAATTTTACAATCCAAACCATTCAGCATATGTCATCGCAACAATGTTAATCTTGTCTGTAGGATTGCTACAAAAATCAAAATCGTTGATTTTTGAAGTTTTATACGGCTTGATTTCATTGATATACACTATATTCTTGTTTATGAATGGATCGTTCGCGTCTATTACATTTGCTTTTGTTTCTCTAATATTGATGATGATTTTCTTTATTTGTAGATACAAAAAGTTTCCAATCAAGACCACCGTCACCATCATATCAATGGTTGTTATAGGTCTTCTAGTTGAATTTGTACCAAATGTAAATAGTGTTCGTACAATTGGTTATAATTACTTCATCGAATTAATAGAAGTTGTCAATCATTATTTCAAAACAAATATCCCTATCCCAAAAATGTGGGGCGCAACAAAAGAGTATTTATCATCCAACTCAACATCAAATCTCTACACGTTTGTTGATAGACAAAATTTGATAGTTATATCAAAAGAAACCATGTCAAACAATCCAAAAAGTATATTGTTTGGTTTTGGTGCAGGAACATATCTCGACCTTACTCCGCACAATATATTTGTTGCATTGATGTTGGATTTCGGAATTGTTGTTCCTTTGTGTTTGTATGCTATTTTCGCCCTATCTATTATCAATTTCTTAAGAAATAAACATAGTCATAGCACATATTTTATTTTATTTGCTTTAATCTGCTTTATTCTTTGTGGATTCACGGGCAGTTTGATGGCTTATTCTGGAATATATTTGTTTATTATTTTAGGTCTTTGCTTGAAAGAATCAATAAGTCAAGATTAAAACATTTTTTGAAAACAATCGTATTGATTGTTTTTTCTTTTACTTTAACACAATCCAAATTTTGTTATAGGAAAAGAGCGCGTATTTTGTTGATTTATAATCTTTTTAATGTTATACTTGTCCAAGTTAGAAAAGGTTTTTTCTACTCTATTTTAACTTTGGAGAGTGTATGGAAAAGAATTACAAAAAGAAAAAATTTTCATTATATAACAACTTCTTTAAACGTTTTTTTGACGTGTTGTTTTCATTTTTGTTGATCGTAATCTTGTCACCTATTCTTTTGGTTGTATATGTTTTGTCACTGATCATATTGAAAGGAAATCCGATATTCAAACAATACAGACCAGGAAAAAATGGAAAGATTTTTGGATTATACAAGTTTAGAAGCATGACCAACAAAAAAGACAAAGACGGCAATCTTCTTCCAGATAAAGACAGAATCACCGGCTGGGGAAAATTCTTGAGAAAGTGTAGCATAGACGAGCTTCCACAATTATTCAATATATTAAAAGGCGACATGAGTTTCATCGGCCCAAGACCAAGAATGGTTGAAGAATGTGTTTTCTTGAACGAAAATCAACAGGATAGATTCAATGTTCGTCCAGGAATCTCTGGTTGGGCTCAGGTTAATGGAAGAAATAATATAACTTTTGACAAAGTTGTCGAGTTTGACAAAGAGTATGTAGAAAAACAATCACTAGGATTGGATATAAAAATTATATTCAAAACCATTGCTTGTGTTTTCAAAAGGAAAGGTATCAACAAGGAAGGAACTGTTTCAAACGAATTCCACGGAGATTATCTCCTTAGAACCGGACAAATTGATAAAGCATACTATGATGAAAAAATCAGTTTTGCAAAGGCGGAAATTGCAAAAGCAAAAAAGAAAAATTAAGGATAATATATGACAAACAAAAAAATATTAATCATTTCAACACTTGATGACTTTGTTCATAGATTTTTATTGCCACATATAGATCAACTCGTAGGTCTTGGCAATCAAGTTGAATGCGCATGTAATGAATCTGGATTTTGGTTCAATGAATTGAAAGAAAAATACGGATTGGTTATGCATAAAATTCCTTTTGGTAGAAATCCTATCAAACCTTCAAACTTCAAGGCTTACAAACAACTCAAACAACTGCAAAAACAAAATAATTATGACGTAATCTATTGTCACACACCTGTCGGAGGTTTCTTCGGTAGAATGCTTGCCAAAAAATTCAAGATTCCTTGCATATACATGGCTCATGGATTCCATTTCTATAAAGGTTGTCCACTCAAAAACAAATTGATATTCAAGCCACTTGAATCATGGGCTTCAAAGTATACAGACATTCTGATCACCATCAACGATGAAGACTATGAAGCAGCAAAGAAAATGAAAGCAAAAAAGGTTTACAAGATCAATGGAATTGGCGTAGATTTTTCTACATACAAGAAAAATGATTCTTTGAATATAAAAGAATTCAAAAAATCTCTTGGGCTTGAAGAAGATGATTTTGTCATCACATCTGTTGGCGAATTAAACGAAAATAAGAACACCTTTAGATTGTTGGAAGTTATGAAAAATATAACTAATCCAAAAATAAAATATCTTGTTTGCGGTCAAGGTCCTTTGGGTGAAAAATATCAAAAATTCATTCAAGACAACCAGTTGCAAGACAAGGTTAAACTTCTTGGATTCAGACGTGATATTCCAGATATTTTGACAATATCCAACCTATACATGATGCCATCATATAGAGAAGGCCTCTCAAAGTCTATGATGGAAGCAATGTGCTACGGACTTCCGATCGTTGCATCAAAAATTCGTGGCAACACAGATCTTGTTGGCAACAACGAAGGTGGAATATTGTGTGATCCAACAGACAACCAAGCTTTTGAAAAAGCAATCAATACTCTCTTTGAAGACAAATCTCTTTATGAAAAATGTTCAAAGAGAAACGTTGAATTCATAAAGAATTTTGATTTGAAAATCGTGTTGAATCAACTTAGCGAAATATATAAAGATATAAAATAAAGTTTGTTTAATACAAAAAAAGAGTGAAATTTATCACTCTTTTTTAATTTTCGCTATTCGGCTCGATATTTTCAACTTTCTTTTTCTTGAACTTTTCTTCTAGTTTTTTCCAAACGAAATTGTACAAATAATAAAACGCCACTGCTCCAGCAACACCCAAAACAATTCCACCAAGAATATCTGTTGGATAATGTACACACAAGAACAATCTGCTGAACGCAATAAGTCCAGATAGAACGAACGACCAAGCGCCTTTCTTCCCAAAGCATAATGTGAGTATCATAGCAGAAGCAAAAGATGTTATCGTATGTCCGCTTGGGAAACTTGCACTGTCTGGCAATTCCATATCTAAACTTTTTATAAATACAGCCAACTCCCCAGCTTTTTCAAACGGTCTTGCCCTATCTATGATTAACTTCAAAGCATATCCAAATATTGCAATACCAGCAAGACAAATACCCAAACATAATCCTTGTTTCCTTGTCTTCTTGAAGCATATCAGCACCAATGCCAGCACACCCCAGATTGTGATAAAATCTCCAAGATATGAAATAAATTTGAAGAAGTGATTGATCACACTACTTCCATGCCAATTATTGTTTATCCATTTCAAAAAATCTAATTCCATAATGTACTTATTATATATACGTTTTGCCTTATTGTCAAACAAAATAAACTTT
>JAZRUL010000117.1:0-6644 GCA_045652505.1 Candidatus Onthoplasma sp.
GTATTTGTATCAAATTATTAAAATTTTTAGAAATAAATATATTATGGGATTCATCAATTGTGATGAAATGGGTTGAAAAAGATTGTTTTGATGACATAGAAAAAATCTTGAGTATAATCATGGAATGCGTGAGACCTTATAATAATGATAGATTAATACAAAAATAAAAAACTCAAAACTTAATTTTAAACAAAAGCACTCTATCTTTAAGATAGAGTCTTTTTTAATCAATTACTTTCTTGTTCCAAGTTCTTTTGTTGCAATGTGGACATTTCATATATCTTGTCCAACCGCAATGCATTGATGATAATATTTGTTTGTAGGTTGGAACATGTTTGTGATGACACTTTTTACATTCATAATGTCCAGCAATTTGTTCTATTTTTAAGGCAAAAATCCATACAACCATAAACTGAATAAAGCCTACAACAATCAAGATAATTCTCAACCATGTTCTCATATCAATATATGAAGCCACAAGAATAAGAGAAATTAAAAACAATACGCTAACAACACACATCACTATTTCGCATGTTAAAAGCAGTTTGTCTGATTGCTTTTTTCTTTGTTTTAATAGATCTAAATCTTCTTGCAATTCTTTTTTGTTATCCATTTTCCCTCCAAAATAAAATTTTATTTTGCATGAGCCTTTTTGAGATACTCATTGATAAATGGTGTGAGTTCTCCGTCCATAACTGCTTGAACGTCACTTGTCTCAAAATCTGTACGATGATCTTTGACCATAGTGTATGGCTGGAAGACATAACTTCGAATTTGGCTTCCCCATTCGATTCGTTTGAGATCGCCCTTGATTTCGTTCATATTTTGGCGTTGTTTTTCTTCTTCGAGAGCCACGAGTTTACTTGTCAATATTCTCATTGCGTTTTCTCTGTTTTGAAGTTGACTACGTTCGTTTTGACATGTCACAACAATTCCTGTCGGAATATGTGTGATACGAATGGCTGTTTCGACCTTATTGACATTTTGTCCACCTGCGCCACTGCTTCTATATGTGTCGATTCGAAGATCTTCAGGCTTTACTTTCACTGCTGTTTCTTTTGAAATTGCTGGCACAACTTCGACTGACGCAAAACTTGTGTGTCTACGCTTGTTGCTGTCAAAAGGACTGATTCGAACAAGACGATGAACACCCATTTCGCTCTTGAGTTTGCCATAAGCATATTCGCCTTTGATCCACATAACAATAGTCTTGAGCCCCGCATCGTTGCCTTCAATCTTGTCGACTATTGAACAATCAAAACCATTTTTGTTTGAATACATTTTGTACATTCTGCTGAGCATAACAACCCAATCTTGACTCTCTGTGCCACCTGCTCCAGCATGAATTGTGATGATTGCGTCATTGTTGTCGTATTTCTCGTCAAGCAGAGTGCGAACATTGAGATCGCTGATTTTTTCTCTGAGTTCCAACATTTCTGCAAAAGCCAAATTGAGAAGTTCAATATCGGTGTCTTTTTCGAGTTCTTTCATAGTTTTGATAAGTTCGGTCAGTTGATTTTGAAGTTTTGTGACCGTGTCAAAAAGTTCTTGCAAAGACTTGATTTCTTTGTTTGTCTGCATTGCATAGTCAAGGTTGTTCCAAAACGAAAGAGATTCTCTTTCTTTCAAAAGAGCCATCAATCTTTCTTTGGTTTCCTCTAAGTTTAGACATGATTTGGTGAGTTCGAATTTCTCAACCAAAAAAGCCAATTCGTCGCCTATATTTTCTATATTCATACCTATATATTACACAAATCAAGAAAAAAAAGCAAACAAATAAACAAACACCATAAAAGACTTTTTCGTGAATTTCAAGAGTATTTTTTAGTTTATATTTATAATTTTATTATAATTAAGACTTGCTTTTTTGATTTTTATGTGTTATAATGCAGGCGTTAAAAGAAGATTTTAACGTAACGCGTCCATCTTCAAGTCGAATTTGAACGGGCGTGTCCTTACCTGAATTTCAGGTCAAAGTCCACAAGGAGGTTTATATGAACACTTACGAATTGATGTACATCATTCCAAGTCAATCAAGTGATGAAGACAAAGAAGCATTGATCGCTCTTGTCAACAGTATGATTGAAAAAGATGGTGGCAAAATCGAATCAGTTGAGCGTCTTGGCAACAAGAAACTCGCTTACGAAATCGATAAGAAGCACGAAGGATACTATGTTCTTGTTAACTTTACAGCTGACTCAGTTGTACCTAACAAGCTCGGTTCATTGCTTACTATCACTACAGGCATCATGAGACATATCATTGTTGCAAAATAATTTTGAGGGCTTCACGAATTGCGTGAGGTTATAAGGAGAAAAATATGAATAAAGTTTATTTGATTGGAAATTTGACAAGAGACCCTGAGTTGACAACAACTCCTACAGGTGTATCTGTATGTCGTTTGTCTATTGCTGTAGGCAGAAGATTTACTAATGCAGAAGGAAGCAGAGAAACAGATTTCTTCAACATCACAGCTTGGAGAGGCACTGCTGAAAATTGCAACAAATTTTTAAAAAAAGGAAACAAGATTGCTGTCTCTGGCTCAATTCAAACAAGAACTTATGAGCGTCAAGACGGAACAAAAGGCTTTGCTGTCGATATCGTAGCCGATGAAATAGAATTTTTATCATCAAAGAATGACAATAGTGGCATGAGCGAAGGTGGAATGAACCTTGGCGGAGCATCTAGCGAAGAAGCTGTTGCTGATTTGCAACCTGTCAGCGATGATGATTTACCATTTTAATAGGAGATAAACATGGAAGAAATAATTGAAAAAGTTGAAGCAGTTGAAGAAACTAAGGCTGTTGAAGAAACTAAGCCAGTTGAAAAGAAGAAATTCGTGAAATCTCACAGACCTATGAAAAAGAAAGTTTGTATTTTCTGTGAAGACAAGAACTGCAAATCAATTGATTACAAAGACGTGAACAGACTTAGAAAGTTTGTGACAGAAAAAGGTAAGATCTTACCAAGACGTCAAACTAACACTTGTGCTAGACACCAACGTGAACTCACAGTTGCTGTTAAACGTGCAAGAAATATTGCATTGTTGCCATTCAGCGGTGACTAGAATAAAAAGTAAAGGAATACGACCATGTATTCCTTTTTTTATTATTTAAATTTAATGAAAAAATAAAGAGCCAAGTATTCTTAGCTCTTATTTTTTTAACCAGCCAACACTGTATCAACTACTTTGATGTCACCTTTCTTGTTTGTAATTGTTAATTTATTTTCTTCACTTCCGCCATTGACTGGAACGATTTCTGGAATATTGCTTTCTGTATATCCGCCAGAGTGGATAGTATCATTGAAGTTCACTCTTATTGATCCTGTTGTACCACCAGCAGAAAGATTGAATTTCGCATCTTTGTTCACAACCACTGAAATATCTCCAATATTTCCTGAAATGACATTTTCTTTCTTTACGTCTCTCATCTCAATATTCGCTCTACCTTTATTGCCTATTGTAAGGTCGATATTCTCAACACCAACAACATTGACTTTGCCATTGTAATTTGTAATTTTTGCAGAACGATAAGTTGTCGTGCTGTCATAACCAGCAATATCCGACTTGAATGTGATGTTAATATTGCCATACTTGTTGTCAATCGTCACCAATTTGGTTGCATTTTTGATTGTGATATCACCTTCATCTGATTTCAAAATCACAGATTCGTTTGCATTTTCAATCGCGATTTTTCCTGTGTTTGTCACGATATTTGCTGCTGCACAATTTATATTGTTGATATTTACTTTGCCTGACTTTGTCAAAGTTATTGAACAGCCTTCAGTGATTGTTCCAATTTCTACATTTGTATCTTGTGAAACAATATCAACAATACCAGCTGTTCCGATTGTATATCTTCCGCCGGCATTCACTTTTGCTGTGATCGAATCGCAAGAATTAATGTTTATTGTTCCACTTTTATTTTTATTTATCTGAACAATCGCAAAGTTCATATTTGGAGCAATCAAGTCACCAGATGTGAAACTCAATGTAATATCGTTTTTGTTCAACTTTGCATTATCTTCAATATAACATTTCGCTTTTTGAAGATTTAAATTGATATCTTTGTTGATAGTTGCGTTTGATATATATAAATATCCACTATTTGTTGTGTATGTAAAGTTTTCTATATTTGTATTTGCGTTTGATATATAAGTTTTTGCAGAATTATTATTAAGTTTCAAATCAAAACTTTTGTTTTGCGGAACATATAATTCTATATAAGAATTTCCTTTCCATGCCCAGCCATGTGGTTCACTTATATCAAGATCAAGAACTCCACCTGTTATTTGACCATTGATTTTGACTTCACTGCTCTTTTTCTTCACAAATCCAAGTGTGTTTGCATAGACTTTTGCTGAAATGTTATCCGAGTCAGTAGCAACAACTTTGACAGTATAACCACGAGAAGACAAATCAATTGTATCAATTGTTGCGCTGTTGTATGCATTGGAATATTTCGCTTCGTTGAGCGAAATGTAATCTATACCAAAAAGTGTTGCATTTGGTATGAAGAACAAATAAAGAACTCCAATCATGGCGAGTCCGAGCGCAACAACAAGCGCTATAATAATAAATCTCAAAATTGCTTTCATGTTTTTATTTTATAACTAAATGTCCGTTTTGTCAATGGAAATCGTAAATAATTGTTTTTTATATAGTTGCAAAATTTTCTTATTAATGATATAATTGCTTGCATACAAAATAAAAGGATAATTATGAAAATTACAAGACGAGAATTATTGAATAAATGGTTTGATTTTTTTGAAAGTAAGAATCATGTGAGAATACCAAGTGCAAGTGTCATCCCTGAGAACGACCCAAGTGTATTGTTTACAACTGCTGGCATGCACCCTCTTGTTCCTTATTTGCTAGGTCAACCTCATCCAAAAGGCAAAAGACTTTGTGATGTTCAAAAATGTATTCGTACAGGAGATATCGACGAAGTTGGAGACAATTGTCATTTGACTTTCTTTGAAATGTTGGGCAATTGGAGTTTGGGTGATTATTTCAAACAAGAAAAAGTACATTGGAGCTATGAATTTTTGACAAGCGAAAAAGGTTTGAATTTAAAACAAGATCAATTTGCTGTGACTTGTTTTGAAGGCAATGAATTTGTTGAGAAAGATACAGAAACCGCAAGTATTTGGGAAGAATGTGGTGTTCCAAAGGATAGAATATATTTCTTGCCAAAAAGTGAAAACTGGTGGGAAATCAATCGTGGACCATGTGGTCCTGACAGTGAAATGTTCTTAGACACAGGCAAACCAAAATGTTCTGATACCTGCTCACCTGCTTGTAATTGTGGCAAATTCATGGAAATCGGAAATGACGTTTATATGCAATATAATCGAATTGAAGATAACGAATACATTCCTGCAACTCAACGAAATGTAGACACTGGTTTTGGTGTTGAAAGATGTTTAGTTGTTTTGAATGGAGAAACATCTGTATATGTTGCAAGTGAAAGTTTTGTGGAAGCTTTGAAACAACTTGAACAATTGTCGAACAAGAAATACAATGACGATGGTGATGAATTCACAAGATCATTTAGAATTATTTGCGATCATTTGCGTGCAAGCACTTTCATTTTGGGAGACGAAAAAGGAATTGTTCCAAGTAATGTTGGTCAAGGATATATTCTTCGTAGACTTATCAGAAGAAGTATCAGACATATGAGAACTTTGGGAATTGCTGCTGGACATCTTGGTGATGTAGCCAATACTTACATTCAATATTTTGGCGAAGATTATCCAGAACTTGTTGATAATAAAGAAAAAATCATAAGCGAATTAAACAAGGAAGAAGAAAAATTCTTGAAAACTATTGAAGCAGGAACAAAGGAATTTGAAAAAGTAATTTCTGGAATTGAAAGAAAAAATCAATTTATGAAACAATCAAATCCTGATTATATTGAAGAAAAAACAATCAATGGTAAATCTGCTTTCAGACTATTTGACACTTTCGGCTTCCCGATTGAAATGACAACAGAAATGGCAAAAGAGCGTGGTTTCGAAGTTGATATCGATGGATTTAATGAAGCGTTCAAAGCTCATCAAGAATTGGCAAGATCAACTAGTGCAGGATCTTTCAAAGGCGGACTTGCAGATGGCAGTGAAGAAACCACTCGCCTTCACACTGCTTGTCATTTGCTTTTGGCAGCACTCAGAAAAATGTTTGGAACACAAATTGAGCAAAAAGGTAGTAATATCACAAGCGAAAGACTTCGTTTTGACTTTAATTTTGACAGAAAACTAACTGATGAAGAAGTTAAACAAGTTGAAGATTTGGTTAACAATGCAATTAAAAATGCAATTCCTGTTGAAAAGGTTGAAATGAGTTTTAAAGATGCCAAAGCGCAAGGTGGATATGGTGTGCATAAAGCAGATGAAAACGAAATTGTTTCAGTTTATAAAATTGGTGATGTAGATTTCCAAATTTGTGGTGGACCACATGTAACAAACACTAGTGAACTTAAAAACTTTAAGATTGCAAAACAAGAAGCAGTATCTGCCGGTGTAAGAAGAATTAAAGCAGTAATAAATTTTTAAAAAAGAGAGGCAAGTCCTCTCTTTTTATATTGTTAAATCATTGTTGTCATTTTCTTTTTTATTAATAAATATTTCGTTTAAAATTTTTC
>JAZRUL010000118.1:0-6139 GCA_045652505.1 Candidatus Onthoplasma sp.
ATTTGGCATCTTCTCTGGCTTTCTCCAAAGCAACTATCACACTGTTTGATTTCTCTGCTTCGCAAACATAAATTATCGCATGACAAAGCGGAATATTGCCTTCCGGCATACCAAGATTTTTCACCGCATTCATTGCCACCATTGCCATGAGCGACGCATTGCTGTCTGCCATACCAACATCTTCGCTCGCATGCGCAATGAGTCTTCTGCATATAAGCAACGGATCGCAACCCGCTTCAATAAGCCTTTGAGAATAATAAAGTGCTGCATCGCTGTCACTTCCACGCAAACTCTTACAGAACGCACTGAGCATATCATAATACGTGTTTTCATCAACAGAAATAACAGGCTGTTGAATACATTGACTTGCAACAATTTTGTCTATCTCGATCTCACCTTTTTTGTTGGGTGCAGTTGTTGACACTGCAAGTTCAAGCGCATTGTAAGCAGAACGCAAATCTCCGTTAGAAAACAATGTAAAATGATTAAGCGCTTCGCTGTCCATTTTGATTTTTAGTTTTCCATAACCACAATCTTCGTCTTTGATTGCACGCACCAAAGCATCTTTGATATCCTCGATTTTCAAAGGCTCAAATTTGAACACTCTTGAACGACTGACAATAGCCGGCGTCATACTTATATGCGGATTCTCGGTTGTCGTCCCAATGAAAATTATATATCCACGCTCAACCGCTTCCAAAACACTATCACTTTGAGATTTGCTCCAACGATGACACTCGTCAAGGATAAGCATAGTACTCTTGCCTGTGAGTTCAAAATTTTTCTTGGCATTTTCAATCACTCGCTTTGCATCTGCAACACCACTTGACACAGCATTTAGTTTTTCATACTCCAGATTTAAAGTGCCAGCAACAATAAAAGCCAACGTTGTTTTTCCAACTCCTGGCGGACCATAAAAAATACAACTGCCAAGCTTGCCAATTTTGAGTGCTCGTCTTATCAAACTATCTTTTCCTACAATATGCGCCTGCCCGACAAATTCATCAAGAGATTTTGCTCTCATTCTCTCTGCTAATGGCACAAAATTGTGTTCCAATTCTTCACTAAACTTTTTCATGTCATTATTATATCATAAAAAATATATTTTTTGTATCAAAAACAACAAAAATTTTATATAAAATTCTTGTCACCTAAAGTTAAAGTTAACCTTTCTTATTTTTCCATTTAACCTATACACAATTTTGAAAGGTAAAAAGTATTTGTTGGCTTTGACAGTTATCGCATTTTTTTGAAAATTTACTTTTAAAATATTCCTAACAATTTTAATGTAAAATGCAAAATTTTGCCTATTTTCAAATGAAAACGGAAAATTAAAAACATCCAGCATAGCCTTGTGGCGCAAATTGTTTAGATTAAATTTGTCTGAAAATATGATCACATTGAAATATTTGTAATACTCTTGATTGTCAAACAACATTTCCACTTGACCCAAGCAAGTAAAATATAAGTTATCTCCAACACTTTCAACATTGTCAATATTTTTTATAACCAATCTTTTTTGCCCTCTTTTTATAAACACTTGCTTGTCAATTATTATAAATTTCGCGTTTGAAATATTGATATTATGTCTATAATAAGACACAAACTCAATTCCCTTCTTTGTGATAGAAATAGTTTTTATATTTTTGGTCTTGTTGGATCTTTTTGTTAGCACAAAAAGCGTCAAAACAAGAACAAGAAAATAAACAACAATGCATGTAATCATAAATAAATCTTTACCTTTAGTGAAAATTTTAAAATACGTTTGACAAATTTGAAATGAAAATCTAGAATAATATTATGGAGGAAATATGAAAGCAAAAATAGGTTTGAATGGTTTTGGTCGTATTGGCCGTTTGGTATTACGTGCAAGTGTGGGTAGAGATGATGTAGAGATTGTTGCAATCAACGATCCTTTCTTGACCACTGACTATGCATGTTATCTATATAAATATGATACAATTCATGGTAAAGCAAATTCAGAATTGAAAGTAGTGGGTGAAGATTTGAAATTAAATAGAAAAACAATCAAATTCTTCACAGAAAAAGAGCCAGAAAATATCGATTGGAAATCAGCCGGTGTTGATTATGTAATCGATTGTACAGGCAAATTCACAAACGCTGATGACGCTATCCGTCATCTCAAAGGTGGTGCAAAGAAAGTCATCATCTCTGCCCCAGGAAAAAATTGTCCAACTTTCGTTATGGGCGTAAACGAAGACAAATATGATTCAAGCATGAAGGTCGTTTCCAATGCAAGTTGTACAACAAACTGCCTTGCCCCATTGGTGAGAGTCATCAACGATGTCTATGGTGTTGAAGAAGGTTTGATGAGTACAATCCACTCAACAACTGCAACTCAACTCACTGTTGACGGAATTTCCAAGAAAGATTGGCGTGGCGGTCGTGCTGCAAGTGCAAACATTATTCCAAGTAGTACAGGCGCAGCAAAAGCTGTTGGCGAAGTTTTGCCAGAACTCAAAGGCAAACTTACAGGTATGAGTTTCCGTGTGCCTACAATCAATGTCAGTGTTGTTGACTTCACTGTTAAACTCAAAAAACCAACAACTTACGAACACATCTGCAAAACAATCAAAAAATACAGCAAAGATATTATTCCAAATGTCCTTGCTTACACTGATGAGCCTGTTGTTTCAAGCGACTTCATCGGCGATAGCCATACATGTATCTTTGATGAAAAAGCAGGAATCATGCTCAGCCCTAACTTTGTGAAACTCGTCGCTTGGTATGACAACGAATGGGGTTATAGCAACAAATGTCTTGACCTTGCTAGTACAATGTTCAAAGTTGACAACAAGAAATCAAAATAATCAACATTTAAGATTTTATAAAAAATCCGTACTCATGTGCGGGTTTTTTGTTTAAATTTAATTTTGATAATATTGAAAAACTTTTCAAAAACACTTGTCAAAAGAAAATTTTTGTGTTATATTATTCACGTTCCAATGAACAAAATACATGCGGAGTTGGTAGAGTGGTCGATTACACCAGTCTTGAAAACTGGCATACTGAAAGGTATCTGGGGTTCGAATCCCTAACTCCGCGCCAAGATCAAATAATACGAATCCTACAAAGATTCGTATTATTTATTTAAAGGATATTGCTTATGAAAAAAAATATTTTTAAAGACAATTAAAAAATTAATGAAATATATTGAGGATATATCAAAAAATTTAGAATATAAAATAAATCGTAATATGTATAATATTGAATTTTTACCTTTTCCACACATCAAACCAACATATTTGAAAAAAGGTTATTCCGCTGTATATATTTTTATTTATAATGATACATTCTTAAAAATTGGTAAAGCAAATTCAAAATCAACAGCTAGATTTTGCAATCAACATTATAACCCAAATTCATGTCAAAGCAATTTAGCAAAAGCCCTGTTAAATGATGAAGACTTTAAGCATTTAAACTTAAATGTTAACAATATAAGTGAATGGATACAAAAAAATTTAACACGAATAAATATCATGATAGATAATAAATGTGGTAAAGCTGCTACAGAATTAATCGAATCTATTTTACATTATAAATATAGACCAAAATATGAAGGAAATATTTAATCAACAAAAAAAAGAATTAGGACAAAATCCTAATTCTTTTTTTTATTTCCTTTTTGAAATCTTTGTTTTCTTCTCTAATGCTTTTTTGCTCTTTTCGATTTTGCTATTTTCGATCGCAATTGCATCGTTGATTTCTTTCAAAACCTTGTCAAGATCAACCGCACGAGAAGTGATTTCAGTCTTTCTTGGACGACCACGTCTTTTTCCCGTTTCTTGTTTTAGAGGTTGAGAATTCTCTTTCTTTGGTCTACCTGGACGTTTTCCTGATTTCACAACTTTAGTTTCAGTATCATTCTTTTTTGGACGACCACGTTTTAATTTTGGTTTTTCTTCAAGATTCGATTCGGTTTTTCTTGGTCTGCCTGGACGTTTTCCTGATTTCACAACTTTAGTTTCAGCGTCATTCTTTTTTGGACGACCACGTCCTTTCTTTTTTGTTTCAACTTTTGTTGTATCAATCTTTTTTGGACGACCACGCTTTGATTTTGGTTTTTCTTCAAGATTTGATTCAGTTTTTCTTGGTCTACCTGGACGTTTTCCTGATTTCACAACTTTAGTTTCAGTATCATTCTTTTTTGGACGACCACGTTTTGATTTTTGTTTGCTTTCAACCTCTGCGGTAGAGATTTTGTCTTCAGTTGTTTCCCCTTCATCAACCGAATTTTCTTGGTTTTGTTCTAAGTTCTCGTCTTCAAAATTAAAATCAAAATCATCAGAATCAAACTTATCAGAATCAGATTCATCATTTTCGGTTTCTACATCCTCATCTTCTTCAAACTTAAATTCAAACTCATCATTGTCGGAATCAAAATCAAATTCTTCTTCGAAGTCAAACTCTTCGTTGTCGGGTTCTTCTTCTGTGTTTTCTTTTTCGTCTATATACACCGGTGGATTGTATTGATATTGTTCCTCTTCTATGTTTGTTTGAGAATCTTCTTCGTCGCCTTCATAGAAGAAACTATTATTAAATATATCTTCCTCAACATTGTCTTCGTCCTCAAAATCAAAGTTGTCTTCTGAAGAGTTGTTATTCATTTCATCAATCTCTTTAGCTTTCTCAACTTTATCTTTCAAACCATCAATCTTAGTATTTATTTTTGACTTTTTGTTTTCGTCTTTTGAGACTTCGGAAGAATCATTGATCATTTGTTTTTGAGCATATAGATCATTGATTTTAGTATCTTTAGACACAATTTGTTCTTCAAGATCTTGAATCTCATCTTTCAATTTATTTGTTTTTGCTTGTTCTTTTTCTGCAGCAACCTTCTCAGCTTCTCTATAAACCTTGGCACTATATGTAGCAAATTCGCTCATCATAGCTTCTTCCAAGTTCTTTCTTGCTTGGTTGATTTCTTCTTCGACAGATTTTAACTCTGACAAATATTCTTCATTAATCTTTTTATGTTTATCGCTAGCTGTATCATAATCTCTTTCAAGATTTCTTTGTCTGTCCAATTCTTGTTGTTGTTGCTTTTTCAAGTAGTTAATAGAAATAGTAGAAGTTTCTTCTTCAAGTTGAGCTTTGAAATTGGCAAAAGTTTCTTTACTAACTTGCATTTGACGTTGATATTCTTTCGTGATTTCACGGAAATTCAAATCTTCTTGAGCAATATCAGAGTTGATTTGTTCAATGTCTTGCATCAATTTTTTACGCTCTGCAATATAGTTTTCTGCCTCTTGCATTGCACGTTCCAAAACCAAAGAACTTTCAACACCAGAAGCATCAAAATTAAATTTCTCATGTTCTATATTTCTAAGTCTTGCACGTTCAAGTTCTTTTTGTTCTTCTTCTGCACGTTTTTGTAAATATGCATACAAAATCGGAATACCTTGCTTGATTTCTTCTCTATCAAACAGAACTTCGTAGTCAATATATTCTGGCAATGTTTTAGTTGCTTTATCAATGTTTACTTCAAAATATTGATAACTTGTTTGAAGATCACTAACAATAGCATTATGTCTAACATTTAAGAAAATTGTGACAATGAAATTTAATAACAAAACTACCAACGGTGTGATCAGACAATTTCTCAAAATTGCATATAATTGAAGCTCATACGACTCATAAAGATTGAATATCAATGACAATATAATAATAATGTATGACAAGATATTAAGCGTCATAATGTCACGTGTGTAAGAACTATTCTTGATCGGTTCAGAAACACAAAGTTCAAATGACATATAATCACTAGCTTTTCCATCGCGATACAAAACATATTGTTGCCATTGTTTGCGTAATAATCTTGGAACTTTGTTTGACTTCATCTTGTTATTAAACGCCACCAATGTTTCATCATTGATTTGCGGATATTGCACAAAATATGAATTCAACATATCAACAGCTTTAACCAATTTTGATTCATAAGATTTTGATGTGGACACAAAAATACACAGAGTAATAAAAGCAAACATTCCTACAGAAAAGAGGAATATGTAATTATAATTCAATGTACCACTGAATGATTCTAAAAAGTCATAAACCTTATTAAATATATTCATAAACCACCCCTTATTTTTGATATAATATCAAATTTAAATATATT
>JAZRUL010000119.1:0-4779 GCA_045652505.1 Candidatus Onthoplasma sp.
CATCAAGGAATTGGTAGCAATCTTGTCATATTGGGCACTCGTCATCTTCACGATGTTGGATTGAAGAACGCAAGTCTTGGCTACACTTATTCAGGACTTGACAAAATGTACGGCAATGCCGGATACAAAATCAGTTGTTATTATATGATGGCAACAAAAAATCTTTCCATATAAAAGAATTTTCATAGTATTGTGTTAAGAAATTTTAAATTTTTATCTCAAAACATACAAAAAGAGTGTTATTTAACACTCTTTTTTCTTTTATTCATTAGTTTTATCTTCGCTTATGATTTCTGTTGTTTCGCCATTTTGTAAAGGTTCAACAATTTCTTCTTCGTCTGCTTGACGCTCGATCACAGCCACTGATACAACTTTGTCACTTTCGCTGACTCTCATAAGTCTCACTCCAAGACTTGTTCTGCCAACAAGGTTGATTGTGTCTGCGTGAGTTCTGATCATAACACCATCACTAGATATTGCAAGAATATCATCATCAGCTGTCACATTTTTGATTGCAACTGCTTTGCCTGTCTTGTCATTGAACACTCCAGCCTTGACGCCTTTTCCACGACGACCTTGAAGGCGATAATCTTCTGGTCTAGAACGTTTTGCATAACCTTTCTCTGTCACGGTCAAAATGTCCATATCCTTATTAAGAATAATCATATCAATTACGCTTTCGCCTTCATCGATCTTCATACTCTTCACGCCTTGTGAACTACGTCCAAGCAATCTCACGTTCGATTCACTGAAACGCAAACATTTTCCATTGTCACTTGCAAGCAACAATTCATCGCCAGTGTGAACCACTTTTGCTCCAACCAACTCATCACCTTCAAGAAGTTTGATTGCGATTTTACCATTCTTTCTCACGTTTGCAAATTCGCTCATCTTTGTTTTCTTGATAAGACCATTTTTTGTCGCCAAAATCAACGCAGCATTTTCGCCTTCTTCGTATTTCACGATTGTATTGATCCTTTCTTCGCCTTCAAGTGGAAGAAGGTTGACCAATGCTCTACCTTTGTTTTGTCTGCCAGCTTCCGGTATCATATAAGCCTTGAGCATATATGCTTTTCCAAAACTTGATAAGAACATCAAATAGTCATGACTATTCACAACGAACATATCCGATACAAAGTCTTCTTCTTTTGTCTTGTGCGCATTCACACCACGACCGCCTCTATGTTGAGATTTGTATTCATCAACAGAAAGACTCTTGACATAACCTTGATTTGTGAGAGAAACAACGACATCGTGTTTTTCAATCAAGTCTTCATAGTTGATATCATCATAATTCATGATAATTTCTGTCTTTCTTGGAGTTGGATATTTATCATTGATTTCCATAAGTTCAGTCTTGATAATATTGTCAATTTTATTTGGATCAGCAAGGATTTCTTTATAATGTTCAATACTGATTTTGAGTTCTTCGAGTTCTTCTTTGAGTTTTTCAACTTCAAGACCTGTAAGACGAGACAATTTCATTTCCAAAATTGCATTTGCTTGACGTTCGCTCAAAGCAAATTTTTCCATCAAGTTTGCCATAGCAACAGCTTTGTCCGCACTCTTCTTGATCACATCTATCACACCATCAATATCATTGACAGCAATCACCAATCCGTCCAATATGTGAGCTCGCTCTTCAGCTTTTTCAAGTTCAAACTTGGTTCTACGAGTGATAACATCTCTTTGGAATCTCAAATAGTGGAAAATCATTTCTTGAAGATTGAGTATCTTCGGAGCGTCGTCAACGAGCGCCAAGAAAGTGATACCCATACTGAGTTGAAGTTGTGTGTGTTTATACAATTGATTGAGCACAACTTGAGGGTTGGCGTCACGTCTGAGTTCAATAACAACACGCATACCTTCACGACCAGATGATTGGTCTCCAACATAAGTGATTCCGTCAATCTTTTTGTCTTTGATAAGTGTTGCAATTTGTTTCACAAGTCTTGCTTTGTTGACTTGATAAGGAATTGCTTTGACAATGATTCTCCAACGTTTTCCATCGTCAAAATCTTCAAATTCGGTCTTAGCACGCATAACAACCGCACCATGACCTGTTCTATATGCTTCACGGATCGCATTGTTTGATAATATTTCGCCACCTGTAGGGAAATCTGGAGCAGGAATAATATCAATCAATTCGTCAATAGTGATATTTGGATTGTCAATCATTGCTATAACACCATTGATTACTTCATTCATATTGTGCGGTGGAATACTTGTCGCCATACCAACCGCAATACCATCACTACCATTTACAAGCAAGTTAGGGAAACGGCTTGGCAAAACTTTTGGCTGAACAGTGGAAGCATCAAAGTTTGGATAGAAATCAACAGTATCTTTGTTGATATCTCTCAAGAGTTCACTCGCAATTTTGCTGAGTCTTGCTTCTGTATAACGATATGCAGCAGCATCATCTCCATCTACCGAACCAAAGTTTCCGTGTCCATCAATCAAAGGCTCATTGATTGTGAAGTCTTGAGCCAAACGAACAAGCGCATCATAAACCGAACTATCGCCGTGTGGGTGATACTTACCGAGCACATCACCGACAATTTTTGCACATTTTCTAAAAGGTTTATCACAAGTCAAACCAATCTCGTTCATAGAGTACAATATACGTCTGTGAACAGGCTTTAACCCATCTCTCACGTCAGGAATAGCACGAGAAACGTTTACCGCCATTGCATAGGCAATAAACGATTCCTTCATCTCGTGTTCGGCGTCTATATCTATATATCTTGTATTGTCAATTTTTTCAAATTCTCTTTCTTTCATACGTTCCTCCTAGACGTCCAAATCTTCGTTCTTCACGAGAGTAGCATTTTCTTCAATGAATTTTCTTCTATCTTCAGGTCTATCACCCATAAGTCTGTCAAACAAGTCATTACAAGACACGTCGTCTTTCATAACAATTTTCTTCAAAGTTCTTGTCGCTGGATCCATTGTTGTTTCCCAAAGTTGATCTGCGTCCATTTCACCAAGACCTTTGTATCGTTGAATGTCATTGATTTGACCGAGTTCTTTGAGTCCTGCTTCTTTTTCTTCTTCTGTGTAATAATAAATTGTTTGCTTACCTTTCACAACCTTATAAAGTGGTGGCAAAGCAAGATAAATATGACCAGTCTCGATGAGCGGTTTCATATATCTATAGAAGAAAGTGAGCATCAAGATTGCAATATGGCTTCCGTCTACGTCAGCATCTGTCATAATGATAATCTTGTCATAACGAAGTTTGCTTGGGTCACACTCATCCAATATTCCGCAACCAAAAGCAGTGATCATTGTGTTGATTTCTTCATTGTTGAAGACTCTGTCTGGACGAGCCTTTTCTACGTTCAATATTTTTCCACGAAGTGGCAAAATTGCTTGGAAATTTCTATCTCTTCCTGATTTTGCTGTACCACCTGCCGAATTACCTTCGACTATAAACACTTCACACTTGCTTGCATCGCGAGATGAACAATCAGCAAACTTGTCTGGAAGCGACATTGACTCCATTGCACTTTGTCTGCGAGTGTTCTCTCTTGCATTTCTTGCTGCTTCTCTTGCTCGTTGCGACAATGTACATTTGTTGATCAATTCTTTTGCTTCTTTTGGATGTTCTTCCAAGTAATCAGCAAAAACTTCTTCCATCGCTTTTGCTGTATAACCTTTAATTTCATCAGTACCGAGTTTTGTCTTGGTTTGTCCTTCGAATTGAGGCTCTTCAACCTTGACTGAAATTACAGCAACAATTCCTTCTCTTGTGTCTTCGCCAGAGAGTTTTTGTTTGTCTTTGATGAGATTGTTTTTGAGTGCGTACTCATTGATAATCTTCATCAAACTATTTCTAAATCCGTCGAGATGTTTTCCACCTTCTTCTGTATTGATATTATTACAATAAGTGTGGATATTTTCAGTATAAGTGTCAGTGTATTGGAAACTGAATTCGATTTCACAAGTAGCAGGAACACTTTCGCCATTTTCATCTTTACGCTTGTAGTGATAAATCTTATCAACATAAATTGGCTCTGGGAAGATTCCGTTTTTGTTGGCAGTGAGATCAGCCACAAATTCTTGAATTCCACCCATGAATTGGAAAGTGTCTTCTTGCTCTTTTCCTTCTCTTTCGTCTTTAATTGATATTCGAAGACCTTTGTTTAAAAATGCAATTTCTCTAAGTCTAGATTTCAACACATCATAATTAAATTCAGTCACAGGGAAAATCTCGAAGTCTGGTTTGAAAGTGACCATTGTACCTGTCTTTTCTTTTGCCACCGGCTCAAGAGTTTCGAGTCTTGCGGTTGGCACACCACGGAAATACACTTGATGATAATGATTGGCGTTTTGATAAATGTCGAGCACCAATTTTTCACTCAAAGCATTAACAACACTCAAACCAACTCCGTGAAGACCGCCAGAAATCTTATATCCACCACCGCCGAATTTACCACCAGCGTGCAATTTCGTCAAAACCAATTCTGCAGCAGAGATTCCTTCTTTCTCATGAATACCGGTTGGAATTCCACGACCATTGTCCATAACACTACAAGATCCGTCGGCATTCAAAGAAACGCTGATCTCATTACAATAACCAGCAAGTGCCTCGTCTATTGAGTTGTCCACGATTTCTGTCACCAAATGGTGAAGACCTCTCTCGTCGGTTGAGCCGATATACATACCCGGTCTTTTTCTCACCGGCTCAAGCCCTTCAAGGACTTGAATTTCACTCGCTCCGTACTCCTTTGTCACCTTCAATTCGTCTGCCATTTTAGATAAGTCGGATCGTAG
>JAZRUL010000120.1:0-1796 GCA_045652505.1 Candidatus Onthoplasma sp.
TTAATTACTCAATATTTAAATTTTAATTTGCATAAATATTATCTTCGACTTCGTCTAAGCAAAGTTATTTATGCAATTTTTATTTTGCATAAATAACTATCAAAAGATTGCAAAAAATATTCTTAGATGATATAATATAGGAGTATTTATGTTGGACAAAAAATCAATTTCAGTCTTAAAAACACTCAATAAGCTTTCTGACGGCAATGCTTATAAGGTAATCACAACCGATGAAATATTGTCATGTATTTCAAGCAGAAGCCAATTTGACAACGATTCAATAAGACAAATAATTGAGTTTTTGGAAAAGCAAGAATATATAAATATTAAATTTTATGAAGAAAGCACTTATTGCTATTCTTTGACCCCGAAAGGAAGAATCTTGCTTGAGCAAGACCAGCCAAAAGCGAGATCAAAGAAAAACAATTTGAATTTCATCAACTATCTGCTCATAGGCTGTTCGGCTTTTATTGGCAGTATGTTGGCACTTTTGATTTTCTTCTATTTGATATAAAGGAAAAGTATGTTAACATTCAAAGAAAGTTATGTTATGGAATATGTTTATCAAAAATGTCAAGGCAAGAAGTCTTGTCTTATTTCTCCACGAGAAATTATTTCTTTCGTGGCTGATAAATATGTGATTTATCCTGACGAACTTGAAAAGATCATGACCAATTTGAGTTATGACAATTATATCGAACTCTTGAAGTCAGACAGAAAAGGAAGCCCTGTCTTCTGCGTATCGCTCAAACTCAAAGGTGAAGGTTTCCACAGAGAAATCACAAACAACAAACGTAATCGTTGGTATTCTATTGGCTCAAAATGCATCTTGGCTGTCATTGGTGCATTGGTTGCCTTTGGCGTGACAATGATACTCAAATCAATTATAGGTTAATTATGGAGAAGCGTAAATTTGAACTAGTTTCTAAATACAAACCAACCGGCGACCAGCCAGAAGCAATTGGCAAACTTGTCGAGGGCCTTGAAGACGGATTATCCGCACAAGTTCTCAAAGGTGTGACAGGTAGTGGAAAAACTTTTACAATGGCAAACGTCATTGCAAAAGCAAATCGCCCCACTCTTGTACTTGCTCACAACAAAACTCTTGCAGCGCAATTATGCAACGAGTTTCGCGAGTTCTTTCCGAACAATCGTGTGGAGTTTTTTGTATCATATTATGACTATTATCAGCCCGAAGCATACATTGTTTCAAGCGACACATATATAGAAAAAGACATGAGCGTCAATGACGAAATTGACAAACTTCGCCATAGCGCCACCAGCAGTTTACTCGAGCGTAGCGACACCATTGTTGTTGCATCAGTTTCATGTATTTACGGACTTGGTGCACCGAAGGAATATTATGACTTGCACATATCACTTCGTGTTGGCGAGAAAATGAGTCGAGAAGACTTGATTCATCGTCTTATCAACATTCAATATGAACGAAGCGAAATTGATTTCAAACGTTCGACTTTCCGTGCACGTGGTGATGTTGTTGACATTTTCCCGGCAGATAGTAGTGAGCGAGCAATACGAGTTGAATTGTTTGACGATATTATCGAATCAATCAGTGAGTTTGACACCATCACAGGCAAAGTTTTGAACAAACTTCAACACGCGCCAATCTTCCCTGCCAGCCACTATGCTGTAGGAAGTGAAAAACTGCATCAAGCTATCAATCAAATCCGCGAAGATGCAATCAAGGCAGAAGATCAATTCACCCAAGACGGCAAATACATCGAAGCACAACGAATCAGAGAACGCACAAACTATGACCTTGAAATGAAGTCGGA
>JAZRUL010000121.1:0-2592 GCA_045652505.1 Candidatus Onthoplasma sp.
AACAAATGAATGAATATTATAATTCTTATACTAGAGAAGAAACTGTAAGAGCAAAAGTTACACAAGTATCGGATGTGAAAGAAGTTTATGAATATAACGACTACTATTATTCTGTTTCAAAATATTAAAGAACTCTTCAGCATTGTCCATGAGTTGAATTCCTTTTCCAATCGAATCCAACATTGACTCTGTCACATTTCGTGAAATGAATTCTTTTTCAATAATATCACACCACTCAAGATATGTGATTTGTTTTTGCTTGTACATGTTATAATATTTTATATCTATATCAAGAGCATCTAATCTCTTCCAAATGGCGTTCCAGCAATTGAAACCTTTGTCCACTTTGGAAATTGTGCCATCAAAATCAAATACTATAACTTTTGTCTGCATATTTCTCCTTTTATGTTGCGATATAACTGTTGTTTGGAAGTCTCCTTACGAGATTGGCAATTTCAAGTTCGGTCAAAATTATGCTCAATTTATTTGCCGGAATCTTGATAAAATCGACAATTTCTTGAAAAGTGTGTTTTTCAGCCTGGATATAATCTAGTACAATTTTGGTGTCAATGTCAAGTTGAATTGAAGAATTTTTATTTTTTTCTTCTCTTTTCAACCCAAGTCTATTGATCATATCGTCCGGATCAATGGTACACACACCTTGCAGGTCTCTGATGAGAGCGTTTGTTCCATTTGACATTTGAGATGTTATCTTGCCTGGAACTGCAAATATCTCTCGATCATATTCGAGCGCATATTCTTTTGTTATGAGTGAGCCACTTTTTATATTCGCTTCGGTGACAAGGACAGCACGAGACAATCCTGCAATTATCCTATTCCTTATCGGAAATTGGTATGCCAACGGTGGAATATTTGGATTGTTCTCGGTGATGACAAGATTGTTCTCTGTGAGTTTTCTGAACAGATTAATATTTGATGTCGGATAAATATGGTTGAAACCACCAGCAAGCACTGCAATTGTTTTTCCTTGATTTTCAATTGCTGTTTTGTGTGCTATTGAGTCAATTCCAAGAGCCATGCCAGAAACAATACAAGCATCTGCTTCAGTCAGAGCTTTGACATATCTTTCTGTCACAACCAAGCCATAATCCGACGCTTTTCTACTTCCAACAACCCCGACGCAATATGTATTCAATAATTGAATATTTCCCTTACAATAAAGACAAAGTGGTGGTGTTGATATTTCTTTGAGTAGTGTCGGGTATCTTTCATCATTGATTGTGATCAAAATTATTCCAGAATTTTCATAAGACTCAATTAATTTGTCCAATTTTTCATTATTTGCCATTGCTGACATTTTGTTGATTTCTTGCTCGGTCAAGATATCGTAGATTTTTTTGTTTGACAAAAAAGACGCCTTGATATCATCATCTTTTTCAAAGAGATCAAGGAGTTGTCTTTTTTTATGATAACCTAGAAATTCGAATAAGTCTAACCAAATTATATTTCTATCTTCTATTGTCATTTTACACCGTATATTTTTTGTCTAATGTTCTATATTGAATTGCTTCGAGAATATGAGCTTTCTCGATATTTTCCTTTCCTTCAAGATCTGCGATTGTTCGTGCCACTTTGAGTATTCTATTATACGCACGCGCAGACAAATTGAGTTTGTTGAAAGCAATTTCCAAAAGATCAGTACTTTCTTTGTCCAAAGCGCAATATTCTTTGAATTCTTTTTCATTCATTTTTGCGTTTGAATAAATCTTGCTATCTTTGAATCTGTTGAGTTGCACTTCTCTTGCCTTGTTGACTCTTTTCTTGATTTCACTGCTTGACTCTTCAAGGTCATAATGAGTGAGCTCGTCATAATTGATGCTGTCAACCTCGACATGGAGGTCTATTCTATCGAGCAATGGACCACTGATTTTTGATAGATATTTGTGGATTGATGCCGGAGAACATTTACACTCATGAGATGTGCTTCCATAATATCCGCATGGGCATGGATTCATACTTGCAACAAGCACGAAATTTGCAGGATATTGCACTGTCATCGAGTTTCTTGCCACTGTGATAAACCCATCTTCCATCGGTTGACGAAGAGTTTCAATTGTTTCTCTTTTGTATTCTGGCATTTCATCAAGGAACAAGACGCCATTGTGTGCCATACTTATCTCACCTGGTTTTGCCTTGAGTCCGCCACCAGCAAGAGCGATGAGTGTTGCTGTGTGGTGTGGGCTTCTAAATGGTCTTTCAACAACAATTCCTTTCTTCGGATCAAGAATACCAGCCACACTATGAATCTTGGTCACTTCAAGACTTTCTTCAAAAGTCAGATTTGGCAATATTGAAGGAAAACATTTTGCAAGCATAGTTTTTCCTGCTCCTGGAGGTCCAATCAAAATTATGTTATGACCACCTGCGGCCGCAATTTCCATTGCTCGCTTTGCACTTGCTTGACCTTTCACATAAGCGAAATCATGCTTGAAATCATGCTTGTTCAAACTTGATTCATAGTCTCTACAATCAATCTTGTTGACAACTATCTCCCCCTTCAAAAATCCGACAACTTCTTTGAGTGTCGACACAGGATAAACCTCTATTTGATCAATGAAAGATGCTTCCATT
>JAZRUL010000122.1:0-2129 GCA_045652505.1 Candidatus Onthoplasma sp.
TGTAAGAATGCCCATTTGGATAGGCATATCTTCGTTACCTTTAAATATGATTGAGAACATATTTTTCATACGGTCTTCGCCAAAACGTTGAGGAAGTTCATCTTCAAGAGATATAAAGAATATAGATGAACCAGGGTCTCCTTGACGACCAGCACGACCACGCAACTGGTTGTCAATACGACGAGATTCGTGTCGCTCTGTACCCAAGATATGAAGTCCGCCGAGTTCAATTACTTTTTGCTTTTCTTCATCGGTTGTTTTCTTGAAATCTGCGTAGTATTTTTCATATTTATCTTTCACTTTTTGCTCTTCTTCGTTCAACGTTGTGTTGTATGTGGTGATTTTTTCAATCATTGCTGGTTCAACATTGTCGTTCAATAACTTTTGTTTTGCCAAGAATTCAGCATTACCACCGAGCAAGATATCTGTACCACGACCTGCCATGTTTGTTGCAATAGTCACGGCTCCAACACGACCAGATTGAGCAACGATTTGACTTTCAAGTTCGTGATTTTTTGCGTTCAAAAGGTTGTGAGGGATTCCAAGGCGTTTGATTGCCTTGCTGATTTGCTCAGATTTTTCAACCGATGCTGTACCAACCAATATTGGTTGACCTGATTCGTATTTTGCCTTGATTTCTTCCACGATTGCTTTGTTTTTCGCTTCTTCAGTGAAGAAAATCATATCTTGTTCGTCAATACGAAGCACAGGTCTGTTGGTTGGGATTGTCACAACGTCGAGATTGTAGATCTTGTTGAATTCGCCTTCTTCAGTTTTTGCTGTACCTGTCATACCGCTGAGTTTGTCGTAGAGTTTGAAATAGTTTTGAAGTGTGATTGTTGCAAGAGTTTTGTTCTCTTCCTTGATTTTGATATGTTCTTTCGCTTCAATCGCTTGGTGAAGACCGTCACTATAACGTCTGCCTTCCATGATACGACCAGTGAATTCGTCGACAATCAAAATCTCATCATCTTTCACAATATAGTTGCTGTCACGTTTCATGATATAGTTGGCAGCCATAGCTTTGTTGATATGATGGTTGATTTCAAGGTTGTTTACGTCAGAGAGATTCTCAAGATTGAAATATCTTTCGGCCTTTGCAACACCTGACTCGGTCAAACGAATCAATTGATGCTTGATGTCAATTTCATAATCTTCAGGTTTGAGTCTCTTTGCGAAATTGTCTGCTTGAACATAGAGTTCGCTTGTCTTTCCGCCACGACCAGAGATGATGAGTGGGGTACGTGCTTCGTCAATCAAGATTGAGTCCACCTCGTCGACAATACAGAAACCGTGTCCACGTTGAACTTTGTATTGCTTGTCAACTTGCATGTTGTCACGAAGATAGTCGAAACCGAATTCGTTGTTTGTTCCATAAGTGAAATCGCACTCATAAGCACGCTTTTTCTCTTCTGGAGATTGACCTGCAAGTGTCACGCCAATGGTGAGGCCTAAGAAACGATAAAGTTTACCCATCATTTCTGCTTGATAAGTTGCAAGATATTCATTGACTGTGATAAGGTGAACATTTTCGCCTGTCAAAGCATTCAAGTATACAGCAGTTGTCGCTGTAAGTGTTTTACCTTCACCTGTTCTCATTTCGGCAATACGACCTTGATGGAGAACAATACCACCAATGAGCTGAACATGGAAGTGTCTTTGACCAAGAACACGAGTTGATGCTTCACGAACAAGAGCAAAAGCATCTGGCAAAATATCGTCCATAGTTTCGCCCTTTTTCAATCTATCTTTCAAAATTGGAGTTTGTGCTTGGAGTTCGTCGTCGCTCATTTGAGCATAGAAATCCGCTTTGGCTTCAATTTTTGCTACAATCTTTTCGATTTTGTTCAAACTTCTGGTGTTGTCAGAAGCAAATAAATAAGAAAATAATCCCATAATCTAGTCCTTTTATATTAAAATCTTGTCTATTATAACATACATTATAACTTTTGTCTATCATTTGATTTTATTTTAATTGCGAAAAACATCGAAAAATATTAAAAATGAAAGCATAAATAATTTTTTCAAAAAGTTGACAATAATTTTGATTTAATTTATAATTAAAACATGGGTAAAAATAATAAATTCACAGAAAAAATAGAACTCGAGAAGGCATATTTGGTATGTCC
>JAZRUL010000123.1:0-6586 GCA_045652505.1 Candidatus Onthoplasma sp.
GTTTTTGAATAATATTTTGAAAATCAAGCCAAGAGAAAAATTGGAGATCCAATCATTTGATATTGGTACAATTCTGCATAATATTATTGATATTTATTATAAAATAGACAAAAATGTTGGCGATATTTATATGTTTGTTAGAGATGAAATATTCAACTATATTGATAAAGATGAGCGACTGAAATTCAATATTAATAGTCCGATAATAACTAACCTTATTGAAGAGACAACAAGAGTGATTGAAGGATTGAATTATATTGACGAAAATTCAAATTTTGTTCCTAGATATTTTGAGAAAGAATTCAAATTTGATTCGGTTTTGAAATTGAAAAATATTGACCTCATTGGAAAGATTGACCGAGTTGATGAAATCGACAACACATTAAGAGTGATTGACTATAAATCGGGTCGAGCAGACGCATCGCTCAAAGAATTGTATTATGGTAAAAAATTGCAACTATTCTTATATTCATGTGCAATTGAAGAAATCGAAAAGAAAAAAGTTGTTGGTTGCTTCTATTTGCCTTTGCATAATAAGTATATGTCAGAGGAAGAAAATCCATATGCATTGAAAGGATTTTTCTTCAATGATGAGTCGGTTGTGAAAAATATGGACAAGCGTCTTGTTCCTGGTGTGAAAAGCGATATTGTGAATATCAAAATGACAAAGAGTGGTTTGGCAAACAGGACACTTGGATATAAAGAACTTGAATATCAAGAGATTGAAAGATTGAAGAGTTATTCAAAAGAAGTGAGCGAAAAAGCGATCGACGAAATCAAATCGGGATACATAAAACCTAGTCCAATTGATATAGGAAAAGTTTGTGAATATTGTCCATATGTGCAAGTGTGCATGAGAGAAAGTAATGGTGTCAAAAGTCGAGCTTCACAGACAATTAATTTGGACAGTTTCAAGCGAGGTGAAGAATGAAAAAATTCGAAAAAATACAACAAGAAGTCCTTTCTTCAAACGCCAAAAATCAACTCGTGAGCGCCGGAGCAGGAAGTGGAAAAACCACTGTTATGATAGAGAAAATTTTCAATCTATTAACAAAAGAGAATGTTGATATTGATAATATATTGGTTGTGACATTTACAGTATTGGCATCAAATGAAATGAAAGAAAGATTGCACAAAGCAATTCTCAATGAATTGCAATCGTCTGACAAAAATGAAGTTTTGTACAAACTCCTTGACAAGTTGGATACGGCAAGCATTGACACTATCGATGGATTTGCATCAAAAACTATAAAGAAATATTTCTATGAATTAAATATTTCTCCAAATATTGAAATAATTTCGGATACGACGAGAGATTATTATCTGAGCAAAGCGATGAATAAAACTATCAACGAATTTTCTCGTGATAACGAAAGTTCAAATCTTTTTTTAGATTTCTTTGGTGGTAATAGACGAAATTTTGATCCGATCAAAGAGATGATATTGTCATCTTATTACAATCTGATGAATATCGAAGATTATGAAGAGTTTTTGACTGCTTCATACAATGAATATGTTGATGGATTGACAAGTGAAAAAGTGGTCAATGATTATATCTGTGACGGAGTGAAAACGCTAAAAAAATCTATCATTGAGAATTATTCTTCTCTTTGCGAAGAAACGAAAAAGGTGATAGATGAGTTGCTCGATTATCTTGAAAAATTTGACAGCAATTTGAGTTTGAAAACAAATCTTGCTGCAATGAAAAATTTTGTTTCACCAACATTTTCAAGAAGTGACAAATCACTTGAATTGAAAGAGATAAAAACAAATTTGGACGATTTTAAAGAGATTGTCTTAAATCTAACAAAAAATAAAATTGAAAATTTTAGTGAAAATAATGAAAAAATCGTAAAATATTACGTGATTTTCAACAATTTGTTGAAAGAATTTGTTAAAAATTATAATAATTTGAAAATTCAGAACAATTTGATTGATTTTTCAGATTTGAATAGATTGATGTTGAAATTGTTGGAAAACGATTCTGTCAAACATCAATTGCAAGAAAAATACAAATATATTTTCATCGACGAATATCAAGATGTGAATCCTATTCAAGATAGATTGATGTCAAGTTTGATTGGGGTTGACACTAAACTTTTCATGGTTGGTGATGTGAAACAATCAATCTATGGTTTCCGTGGTTCAAGCCCAGAGTGGTTTTTGAAAAAATATGATGATATAAAGAAAAATTCTTCCAATGGTGACGTCTTTGATATGAACATAAATTTCAGATCAAATCCAAAGATTTTGCAATTTATCAATCAGGTTTTCTCAAAATTGATGACAAAAGATTTGACGGGTATTGATTATGAAAAGGATTGTTTGATCGATCCAAAGAGAGAAGATATAGTTGATGACAAATCAAAGATTTATTTGGTCAAGAAAGAACAAGTTGCAACTGTAGGAAAAAACATATACAGTGTGAAAAACGATACAAACGTTTTGTTGGACACAGGACTCAAAGAATGTATGTTGGTTTTGAAAACTATCACCGATTTGGTTGGAAAAGAATTCTATGACGCAAACGAGAAAGTGTATAGAAAACTAACATATAAAGATATTGCGATTTTAACCAGATCAGACAAGAAAGATAAGTCTTGTATACAACTTATTGAATTTTTGCGTGCAAATCATGTTCCAATAAATAATAACAATTTGCTGGATATTCACTCGGGAGAAGGAATCAAATTGATCCTTTCAATCTTGAAATGTATCAATTTCACTGCAGATGATGTGGATTATATGGCTACATTCTTGGCGCTAAGTAAAATGAATATTGATGATTTGGTAAAATTGAGAAACAAAGAAAAAACTTTGTATGAGAACTTGCTTGATAATATGGAAAATCAAAATGTCAAAGATGCTTTTGAAACAATAGAAAAAATACGAAACGCAAGTGCTACAAAATCGAATAAGCAATTGATAGAATATATCTTAAATGATTGTGGAATCAAATATTTCCTTTTCTGCAAACCTCAGGGTGAGAAAGAATATCTCCTTTTGCAAGAGTTTGTCGGAAAAATTTCGCCACTTGAAAATTCTCTCAATCTTGCTGAATTTATATTTATTATTGAGAACAGTGTTGCGAATGGGTCAGATTTTGAACTTAATGACAGCGAAGATAGCGTGACAATTCAAACAATCCATAAAAGCAAAGGTCTTGAATATCCGGTTGTAATTTTGTTCAATGTTGACAAGATGTTTAATTATATCACAGAGCATGACGCAATATCTTTCAATAAGGATATTGGCTTTGGAATTGATTATTTTGAGCCAAAAACAAGAACCAAATACCTATCTTTGCCAAAATATGCAATAAAGATTAAGAATAAATTCAAAAGTTATTTGGAAGAATTGAGACTATTGTATGTTGCAATGACTAGAGCGAAAAACAAGTTGATAATCACAGGTAAATATTCTCCTAATTTCTTTGATAAAATTGATGATATGAAAAAGACGAATTATCAAAACATGATTTTATCCGTCTTTGCTGATAAATTGATTGAAGGAAATAATGAATTTAAGTATTGTGATATCAATTTTATTGATGATATTGAAAAGATTATAATACCTACAAAAAATCAAGGAAAAATTGAGTTTGTCGGAGAAAATTTTGTTTATCCGCATGAAAATAAAGCCAATATTTCGCTTAAAAATTCGGTAACAGGACTCAATTCGAAAAAGAGTGAAGAAATAAAGTTTTCTACCAAAGAAAATTTGACAACCAAGGCTCAATATGATGGCGAAAATAGGATTGAAAAAGGTGTCCATTATCACAAAGCTTTGGAGATGCTTGATCTGGAAAAGGAATATGAAAAGAATACTGATTTCAGCGATGTTGACTATGAAAAAATCAAATCCGCACACAAGATTTTGTCAAGTTTGATTGATGGAGCAATTTCTATAAAGAAGGAAGCTGATTTTATGATGTATTTGCCATACAACGAATTGGTGGCGGAAAGTGAAATTTCGGATAAAGTTTTGGTGCAAGGTGTGGTCGATCTTTTGATTGAAAAAGAAAATGAAATCATCCTTGTTGATTACAAATTTTCTCGTCTTCCGATCAGAATTCTGAAAGAAAAGTACAAAGAGCAATTAACACTTTACAAAAAGGCAATAGAATACGCCTTCAACAAACCTGTTGAACATATGTACATATATTCAATTGAAACAGGAGAATTAAATTAATAATCAATCGGGATATTTTCCTGATTGATTATTTTAATATCTTTTGCTTTAATAAGCGGAATATAATTGCTCCACATATACTGCCTAATAGGAACAGGTCTATGATTGTCGAAATATAACACCAAAGCAGGGGAAATGTGCTTGTAAACGCTGAAAATGCTTGCAGATAATAAATGATTTGTTTCAATTAGTCTCTTGGCTACTGCGTGATAATTGTAATAAGTCATAAACATATCATGTGTTCGTGGCTTATTTTTATTTATTGTTGTAGATAAATACTGAATAAGCCTAGATTTTTTGTAATAAATGATGAAAAAATGATGGAAAAATTCGATTTTACTTAAAATAATTTGATATTGAAATTAAATTCTTCATTTTTTGATTGTTGATAATTCAAAATTGTCCTTTACTTTTTTTATATATTATGTTATATTTATATTATGGAAAATTTTGATATAAAATCAATATCTAATAAAAATGCACTAGTTTTGGCGTATCTTGGCGATAGTGTTTTCTCTATTATGGTGAGAAAATATTTGGTTGAAACTTGTGGTGAAAAGGTGCGTGGTCTCAACAAAAGGGCAAATGCTGTTGTGTGTGCAAAAACTCAAGCAGAATTCATGAGCCAATTGATTGATGAACTTGATGATGTCGAAAAAAGCGTCGTTATGCGTGCAAGAAATAGTCATATCAACAATAAAGCGAAGAATAGCACTTATAGTGAATATAGTTTGGCAACACAATTTGAAGCTTTGATTGGATTTTGGTATCTCACAAAGCAAGAAGACAAACTTGAAAATATGTTCAATCGCTTGGTTAAGGAGAAATTATGTTAGTTGATGGAATAAATGTAGTAAGAGAATTATTAAATGCAGATGCTTGGATTGACAAGATCATTGCAGAAAAGGGTAATAACAAAGACATTGAAAAATTGACAGATATTGCTAGAAGCAAAGGCGTCAAGGTTGAATTTGTTGAGAAAAAAGATCTTGAGCGAATCGCAAAAGGCAAGACGCAAGGAATAATTGCTTTCATTCCGAATTTCAAATATTGTGAGATAGGTAATATTCTCGATTTGGCAGAAACTAGAGGTGAGAAGCCTTTCATTGTTATCCTTGACGGAATTGTTGATCCGCACAATCTTGGTGCGATAATAAGAACATGTGAATGTGCGGGCGTGCATGGCGTGGTTATTCCAGAGAATCGTGCTTGCGAAGTGACTGACACAGTATATCGCACAAGTGCAGGAGCAATCACACACATGAAGATCGCTATGGTGAAGAATCTCACACGAACAATTAATGAATTGAAACAGCGTGGCGTATGGGTGTATGCCTTGGAAGCAGGCAACAAATCTATTTATTCAGCTGATTTCACTTATCCAACCGCACTTGTTGTTGGCAGTGAAGGAAAAGGTGTGTCAAGATTGGTGAGTGAGAATGTTGATGAAATATTGTCGCTTGATATGTTTGGCACAGTGAATAGTCTCAATGCGTCAAATGCTGCGGCGATTGGTGTGTATGAGGTCGTAAGACAAAGGAGAAAATAATTGTTAGAAACAGAGATTCTGGAGAAAATCAATTTGGCACAAAACAATAGTGAAGAAGCAATGGAAGAACTTCTTCGTGTTTTCAAACCCAAAGTGACGGCGATCTCTCGTGGGTATTTCCTTGTTGGTGCTGATGCCGACGATTTGATCCAGGAAGGAATGATTGGTTTGTACAAATCGATTATGGTGTACAAACCTAATAAAAATCATAATTTTGGTGCTTTTGCTTCGCTTTGTATTCACAGGCAGATGCAAAACGCAGTGAAAAATGCAAATAGGAAGAAAAATAGTCCACTGAATAGTTATCTTCCAATCAAATATTATGATGGCTCAACAAGTCGCGATGATGAAGAATTGTTGAAATTGGTTGTTGTTGATGATGACAGCAATGTGGAACAAAACTTTATTGATGCCGAGATGAATGCTGTCATGCTGAGTCGCGTGAAGACGATTTTGACAGACGAACAATTTGGGTTGCTCAAAATGTTTCTGAATGGTGAAAGTTATTTGGATATGGCAGAGAAAACTAAATTGACCACAAAACAAGTGGATAATTCGATCCAGGCAATAAAGAAAAAATTGAGAAGTATAAAAGGAGATTTACAATGAATTTGGCATTATACAGAGAATTTAGACCCAAAAATTTCGATGAAGTTGTAGGGCAAGATTATATTATCAAAACTTTGAAAAATCAGATCAAACTTGACAGACTGACTCATGCGTATCTCTTTTGTGGTCCACGTGGTACAGGAAAAACAAGTACTGCCAAGATATTTGCAAAAGCAGTGAATTGCACTCACTCTCAAGACGGCAATCCTTGTGATATGTGTGCTGAATGTGTGGCTC
>JAZRUL010000124.1:0-3234 GCA_045652505.1 Candidatus Onthoplasma sp.
GGTCTTCCATTCGAAAACAAGACAACTGTCGGTGTGATGTATATGTTGAAACTCGACCACATGGTTGAAGACAAGATTCACGCTCGTGGAATTGGAACTTACGCTCTCATCACTCAACAACCACTCGGCGGACGTAGTCAGCTCGGTGGACAACGTTTCGGTGAAATGGAAGTTTGGGCACTTGAAGCTTATGGTGCATCAAGACTCCTTCAAGAAATGTTGACAATCAAGTCAGATGACGTTGAAGGACGTATAAAGACTTACGAGGCAATAGTCAAAGGCGAACCTATCCCAGAACCAGGAATGCCAGAATCATTCAAAGTTTTGGTTAAGGAAATGCAAGGACTTTGTCTTGATGTTAAGATACTCACTGCCGATAATCACGAACTTACAATCAACGAAGTTAGTGAAGAAGGCGAGGAAATTACAGCTGTCGAACCTGTAAATAAACAATCTCTCGAAGATGTGACACTTGAATTTGACGATATTCAAAGAGAATATGAAAACGACGTCAACAGTACCGCATTTGACGAGTCTGAATTGTTTGACGATTTGGATGATTAATTTAGGAGAAAAGAAGAATGTTTGAATTAAACAATTTTGACTCAATCCGTGTAGGAATTGCATCACCAGAAATGATTAGAAGTTGGTCTCGTGGCGAGGTCACCAAGCCCGAGACTATCAACTATCGTACACAAAAGCCAGAAAAAGATGGTCTTTTCTGTGAACGTATATTTGGACCTAAGAAAGACTGGGAATGTCACTGCGGAAAGTATAAGAGAGTAAGATATAAAGGTGTTGTCTGCGACAAATGTGGAGTTGAAGTCACTCGTTCCAAAGTTAGACGTGAGAGAATGGGTCATATCGAATTGGCTTGTCCTGTCAGTCATATTTGGTTCTTCAAGGGTGTTCCTTCATCTATCGGTATTGTCCTTGACATGTCACCAAAGCAATTGGACGAAGTGCTTTATTACGTAAGTTATGTGGTGCTTGATCCAAAGAATACAGAATTTACTTACAAACAAGTTATCCGTGACAGAGAATACCGCGAAGCTGTTGAAAAATACGGCGCAAACGGATTCCGTGCTGGAATGGGTGCTGAAGCAATCAAAGAATTATTGAATGATATTGACCTTGAAAAAGAACGTGAGGAACTAACTAAAGTTATGCACGAAGCAAAAGGTCAAAGAAAACTCAAAGCAACAAAGAAATTGGAATTCATTGAAGCTTTCATCAAGTCTGGAAACAAACCAGGTTGGATGATCCTTGATGTCGTTCCGGTTATTCCACCAGATATACGACCATTGGTGCAAATTGATGGTGGAAAGTTCGCTGCAAGTGACCTAAACGACTTATATCGTCGTGTTATCAATAGAAACAATCGTTTGAAGAAATTGATGGAACTCGGTGCTCCTGAAATTATCGTAAGAAATGAAAAACGTATGCTTCAAGAAGCTGTTGACGCGTTGTTCGATAATGGAAAACGTGGTCGTGCAGTTCAAGGAAGCAGACAACGTGATTTGAAATCTCTTACTGCATCGCTCAAGGGTAAACATGGTCGTTGGCGTCAAAACCTTCTTGGAAAACGTGTTGACTATTCAGGACGAAGCGTTATCGTTGTTGGACCAGAACTCAAGATTTATCAATGTGGTCTTCCAAAGATGATGGCACTTGAATTGTTCAGACCATTTATTATCAAGCGTTTGCTTGAACTCAATGCAACAAACAATTTGAAGAAAGCAACTCGTATGATTGATCAAGAAAGACCAATTGTTTATGATGTGTTGTCAGAAGTTGTTCAAGGACACCCAGTGCTCCTTAACCGTGCGCCAACACTTCACAAACTCAGTGTGCAAGCTTTCGAACCAATTTTGGTTGAAGGTAAAGCAATCAGATTGCCGGCTTTGGCCTGCGGTGGATTCAACGCAGACTTCGACGGTGACCAAATGAGTATGCACGTTCCACTTTCAGTGGAAGCAAGAACAGAAGCAAGAATGTTGTTGCTTGCTTCAAACAACGTTTTGAAACCTAGTGCTGGTGAGCCAAATATGGTGCCAACTCAGGATATGATTTTGGGTAATTACTATCTCACAATCATTCGTGATGGTGCAAAAGGTGAAGGTATGACTTTTGCCAGCGAAGAAGAAGCTCACTTGGCATATGAAAACGGAGAACTCAGCCTTCAAGCTAAGATCAATCTTAGAAGAGAAGCAGAGTTTGAAGGTGAAACTGTAACAGGAAGAGTTGAAACAACTCTCGGTAGAATTATATTCAATAGTATTATTCCTCAAGACCTTGGATTTGTTGACAGATCAAAGAAAGAAAATGCTATCAAATTTGAAATAGATCAAGATGTTGCAAAAGGTTTGTACGGAAAACTTATTTTGAAATGTTATAGAAAGCATGGAACAAACACAACTGTCACCATGATTGATGACATCAAAAATATGGGATATAAATATGCAACACTTGCAAGTGTATCGTTCTCAATCTTCGACCTTATCGAAGCAGATGAGAGAGAAAAGATGATTGATGATTCAGAACAAATCGTTCTTCAAAATGATGAAATGTATGAACAAGGATTCGTGTCATATGCGGACAAACGTCGCAAGAATATGGATATTTGGTCAAAGACAAGTTCTGAAATCGTTAAAGCAACAGATGCACAATTAGATAAATTCAATCCAATTAAAATTATCCTTTCATCAGGTGCACGTGGTAGTATCGGACAATTGGCAACACTTTGTGGTATGCTCGGTGTCATGGATGCTGCGAGTGGTATAGGCTCTGATATTCCGGTTAAATCTAACTGGAGAAAAGGTCTTAGCCCGTTGGAATATTATTCTGCGGCTCGTGGATCAAGAAAACAATTGATGGATACAGCCTTGAAAACAGCTGACTCAGGTTATTTGACTCGTAGATTGGTTGATATTTCTCAAGATACAACTATCACTTGCGAAGACTGTTTTGCTGATCTAGGTGAAGCTGTTAAGGGTATGGAAGTGACAGAAATTGTTTCTAATGGTACTGTCGTTGAATCATTGTCAGCAAGAATTGTTGGTAGATTCACTTCAGCTCCTGTCGTGAATCCTAAGACAAAAGAAGTTGTCATCGATGCTAACGAATTTATTACTGAGGAAATCGCTAATTTGATCGAAGAACTTGGTATAACAACCGTTCCTATCAGAAGTTTGCTTACATGTAAAGCAAAATCTGGTGTTTGTGCTAAATGTT
>JAZRUL010000125.1:0-1761 GCA_045652505.1 Candidatus Onthoplasma sp.
ATAAAATGATGCTTAAATCTTCGATTTGTCTTTCACAATATGTAATGCTTAAATTTTAATAATAATTTGCTTTGACTAAATCAATTCGATAATAGCCATTTGAGCGTTGTCTCCTTTTCTTAAATCCAATTTAAGAATACGAGTGTATCCACCTTTTTGACCAAGTTCTTTTGCACGTTCTGCATATTTTGGAGCATAAACGTTGAAGATCTTTTCAATAAGCGGGTTTTTGATATTGTCTATACGAGCAAGGAAATCAGATTTCTTCTCGCCTGGTTTACGTTCTTCCTTAACAGAATAAACTTTTGACATAATTTTTCTACGAGCAGCAAGTTTCTTTGGACCATCGTTCATAACTTCACGAGTAGTCTTTTCGCCTTTTGCGTTAACAGTGTTCTTTTGAACAGTCACAACGTCTTCATAAGAATTGATTGCGAGAGTCAAGATTTTTTCTGCATAGCTCTTGAGAGATTTAGCGCGAGCCAAAGTAGTCTCAATCTTACCTTTCCAAAGAAGGTCAGTAGCTTGATTACGCATAATAGCAAGTCTTGCTTCAGTAGGTCTTCCTAATTTCTTATTCACGATACTTTCTCCTTTTAATAGTTTTCATTATTATCAAGTGAAATTCCATAAGCTTCAAGTTTTGCGATAACTTCTTCCATAGATTTAGCACCCATGTTGCGAACTTTCATCATTTCGCTGCGGCTCTTCTTAGCGAGATCGCCAACAGTTTCGATTCCAGCACGCTTCAAGCAGTTATAGCTACGAACACTCAATTCCATTTCCTCAATAGGTTTTTCGAACAATTTTGTTCTTTCATCTTCTTTTCTTGCAACTAAGATGTTCATGCCGTCCATACCCTCAACGAGTTCAACGAACATAACAGCATAGTCATTCAATAATTTAGCAGACAATGCAACAACTTCTTTTGCACTAACTGTTCCACGAGTTTGAACATCAAGCACCAATTTGTCGTAATCAAGGCTACGACCAACACGGCTTGATTGAACTTCAAAGTTTACACGTTTCACAGGAGTGAAAAGTGAGTCAACTGCGATGTAGTCTACTTCATCAGAGAAATCTTTGTTTTGGCTTGCAGGAACATATCCTCTGCCACGACCAACATAGAATGTGATGTCAAGATTAGCATCGTCATCAATAGTACAAATGTATTGATCTGGATTTTGGATTGAAATTCCATCTTCGCATTCAATATCTTTTGCATAAACAACTGCTGGACCTTTCTTAGATAAAGTCATTTTACCACTAAAGTCAACATCTGTTTTTTCAGTTTTAACAGCAAGATTTTTGATATTAAGAATAATATCAGGAACGTCTTCTGTCACACCTTTGATAGTTGAAAATTCATGCAACACATTTTTGATTTTTACACCAACAACAGCTGCACCAGGAAGTGATGAGAGAAGTGTTCTTCTCAACATATTTCCAACAGTGATACCAAAACCTTTTTCCAATGGTTCCACAGTGATGATAGCGTGTGCTCCGCCATCCAATTCTTCTAATTGCATTTTTGGTTTCTCGATTTCCATCATAATTATCTCTCCTATTATCTTGAATAGTATTCAACAATCAAGTGTTCTTTAATACCCAAGTCAATATCATCTCTTTCTGGTAATGCTAAAACTTTACCAGTGAGTGAATTTGCGTCAAATTCCAACCACTTTGGAGTTGTAATTTTTGCTTCTTTCAAACTTGCGAACATTTCAAGACTTTGTTTGCTTTCTTTAACTGCGATCACGT
>JAZRUL010000126.1:0-9128 GCA_045652505.1 Candidatus Onthoplasma sp.
TTGAACAAATAAAAAACAATGTAGAATTTTTGTCAATTTAATTAAGAAAAAGCAACATAATTGTTGCTTTTTTTAAATTGATGTTTTAATTTTGAAGATAGAATTTATTTATTTTTTAAATATTTTAAACATGATTTTAAATTGATTTGAACAATTTATTTGCTGAACATAATGAGTTCACGGAGTTTGCCGAATCTGGTGATTTCTTTGAGATTTTTCTTGTTGACAACACTGTGTGCTTTGATCAAAATTTCATTATTGAAATTGAAAATGTCTTTGAAACATGTTCTGCCTATCAAGAAATCTGAATTGTTTATTTGAGGTTGTTTGGTTTCTGTTTCCACCGGCTCTATGTTTTTGTTGTTTGTTTCAATCGGTAAAATTTCGGCGGTTTGAACAGAGACCTCTTTGAATTGCTTTGGAGACTTTGTCGGAGTGAATTTTTGAATATTGACTTTGTTGGACTTGTCAAAAAAAACAATAGTATTTTTTCCACAAGAAGCAAGGTCTTCAATCTCCAAGATCGAATTGTTGTCCAAAGAGAATTTTTGTGTGAAGAACTTTTCGTCAAGGTCAATTTCTTTGATGATGCCGAGATATTCACCGTTAATTGAATACACTTTTGAATTTATTGGTGCAAGACTCAATTCAACTTCTTCGACCTTGAAAGAAACGCATTGATTATTTTTGACCGTGATTGCGTTTTTGCCGATATGATAGATATTTTTTGTGTCCAACAAAAATCTCGCATCGTTTTCACCAAGGATTTCGATTTGAGTTAGTTTTTTTAATTTCTTGTCAAAAAATAGTTTGTCCACCTTTCCGATGAGTTCGCCTTCATAAAGCGAGAGAACAGATAATGATAATAATTGATTGCAATAGTTCATAATTTACCTCTTAGTTAATTTATTTTCAAACAACATAAAATATGAATAAAATTTGGTTTCATTGATTTAAAATTTCAAGCAAAAATCGTTTTTCATTTGGTTTTTATGGAATAAAAAAGCATATTAAACAAAAAATACATTGATGAGTAATGTAGATAATGTTTTTTCTTCAATTCAAGAAAAATTACACTTCAGCAGTGATTTGAAATCAAGAGAAGTGAGTTTTTTGGGTGTCAAACTCAAGATTTGTTATATTGCAGATATAACTGATAATTTGCTTTTGAACAATAGCTTGATTTTTCCACTTTTAAATTTCAGGGGCGATAAAGTTGGGAGTATAGTTGATTTATTAAGTGACAAGATTTTATCAAACAATGAGGTGAATAAGTTTTTCAATTTAAATGATGCGGTTTCAAGTCTGCTTTGTGGATCGACTTTGATTTTGATCGATGGCGAAGATATAATTCTTGGCTGCGATATGGAAAAAATCACGGTTAGACCTGTGATGGAGCCACCTAGAAGTGTTGTTATTAAAGGTCCAAGAGAAGGATTCAATGAAAGTATCAAATACAACCTTGCTCTCATAAGACGTAGAGTGAAAACTGACGATTTGGTAGTCAAAACTCTAGAGATTGGAGAGTTGACAAAGACGCAAGTAGGGATTGTTTATTTCGATTCGGTGGCGGACAAAGAAATTGTAAGAAAAGTAATAGAAAAATTGGAAAAAATAAAGATTGATGGAGTGTTGGATAGCCATTATCTTGTTTCATATCTTCAAAGGAACAAACACTCTCTTTTCAAGCAGGTGGGCGATGTTGAAAAGCCTGATATTTTGGTCGGCAAAATGCTCGAAGGCCGTATTGGAATTCTTGTTGATGGAAGCCCGATTGTTTTGACCGTGCCGTTTGTTCTCATTGAAGATTTGCAAAACAGTGACGATTATTATAGTCAACCAATACGTGTTGGTTTTGTGAGAGTTCTAAGATTTATAGGTGTAATTTTGGCGGTGATTTTGCCTGGGTTGTATGTTGCGCTTGAAACATTTCATTACAAAATTTTGCCAACAGAATTTTTGATAACAATAATGAATACTACACAAGGTATTCCGTTTTCGCCTTTTGCAGAAATTTTGTTCATTGTGCTTTTGTTTGAAATATTGTACGAAGCCAACTTGAGAATGCCTCAATATTTCGGTATGGCAATGTCGATTGTTGGAGCTTTGGTTTTGGGTGAAACTGCTGTAAGTGCAGGACTAGTCAGTCCGCCAGCCGTCATGATTGTGGCCTTGTCTGGAATCACTTTCTATATTGTACCAAGCCAAGCGGCGCAGTTCAGTATATTGAGACTTCTGGCAATAATTATTGGTGCAGGTTTGGGAATATATGGTTTGCTCATATTCTGTGTGTTTGTGATTTCGTATTTGTCAAGTTTTGATAGTTATAAAAGTGCTTATCTTGCTCCGAGTGCACCATACATTTCAAGCGATCAAAAGGATTTGTTTGTGAGAAAGAATATCAAAGATATGATGTCTAGACCAAAATCGATTGCAAACAACAGAAACAATAACGACAGGAGGACAGACAATGAAGATTAATTATAGACAAATGTCAGTGCTTATCTTCCTGAGTTTTGTGGCACAAAAATTTTTCGCTTTGCCCGGAGTGATGTATATTGATGCAGAAAACATGAGTTGGCTGGTCACTCTTGTGCTTGTAATGATTGACGGGATTTATACTTTGTGGATCGTGTCGCTGATGAAGAAAAATCAGTCAAAAAATTTCCTTGAATTTTTAATTGACATTATGGGGCCGGTTTTCGCAAGAATTGTTTTGATTATTTTGCTTGTGAAATATGCCTTGCTTGCAGGACATATTGTGAAAGGGCTTGACCTTTTTGTGGTAGAGAATCTCTACGACAAATTGGATTGGAATATCTATATTTTGCCACTTATGGCGCTTGTTGGATTTATGATATACAAAGGCATAAGAAATATTGGGCGAGTTGGTGAACTTATTATTTGGCCAATTGTGATAGGTTGTATTTATATCGGTTTCAAAGGGCTATCAGGTGTGGAATGGCTTGAATTCTTACCTTTTTTCAAAGAGGGTGTGACTCCGCTAATAAAATGTTCTTATAACTACATTTCATGGTTTGGGTCATCAGTGTTTTTGTTTGTTTTGTTTGGCTATGTGGACTTTTCTGCAGAAAAGAAATCTCAGCTAATTAAATATATTTTCATTGCATTGTTTTTGATTTTGTTGCTCCATATTGTTTTTTATGGCTTGTTTGGAAAGGTCAGTCCTAGGCATGGATATTGCATAAGTGATGTTGGTCAGTTCTCGGCAGAAAAATCTTCGATTGATGAATTGTCGTGGTTGGTGGTGTCACTTTGGATTGTGGCACAGGCTGTACAATTGGCCTTGTATTCTTTCTGTATGTCAAAAAGTATTCAATTGATTTTTAATGCGAAAAAATCTATATGGGCGGATTTGACAGTGGTAGGATTTTTGTTTGTATGGACGCTGGTTGGTGAGAGAATTGTCAAAATGGAAAAAATATATTTTTCACACTTCTCTGCAATATTGACAATTTCAACACAATATGTTTTGCCGATAATTTTATGGATTGGATATATTGTCCATACAAGAAAAAGGAGAAATAATGATGAAAAAAATTAAATCTCTGTTTAGTCCAAAAAAATTGGTTGTATGGTTTGGAATTTTGCTTCTTGTTTTCACTATTCCAGCAATCAACAAGCCCGCCATGAGCAAGACTGATGCAATTGTCACCATGCTGTCGATTGACAAAATTGACGAAACTGTGAAGATTGCTGTCACTGTCATAACACCTACGCAAGACAAACAAACAAATTTCCAGGTTTATTCATCAGAAGGAGAGACTCTCAGCGTGGCGGTTGAGAACTTGTCGCTCGAAATAGGCAAAGAAATGGGTTTTGCACAATGTGAAATTGTGGCAATCGGAGAAACTTTGAGTGAAAAGGGCGTCATGAAAGTTCTTGACTATATGACAAGAACAAAAAGGGTTGGAACCAATTCGATTTTGATCAGTTTCACAGGTGATGTTGTTGATTTCACACAGGCAATTTCTGATCTAAGTCAAGAAAAATCTTTAAACCTTGGTCAAATAATAAATTTCGATAGGCGATTTATTTTGTCAAATCAAAGCAATATAGAAAATTTCTACAAAGATTATTATAGCGATATTTCTTTGGGAATTACTCCAAAAATAAAATTGGAGGATAATGAAGCAGAAAATTCAATTGAGGTTTCTTCTTTGAGTGGTGGCGGATCGTCCGGACAGCAACAACAAGCATCAAACAAACCAGAAGATAAGAAAAAATATATTGTCAACGATGGGTCGATGGTTGTTTACAAAAAAGGTAAAAAATATTTAGATATTTCAGCAGACGAAATGAAAAAGGTCAACATTTTTGCCAACAAAAAACAACAAGGGACAATCATAGTCAACGACGTTGAAGACGAAAGGTACAACAATACTGATGTGTCGGTGAGAATTCTTGATAAAAAGTTGAAAATCAAAACAGAATTCAAAGATAATATTCCGATATTTACTGCAAACATTGAATTTAAGGTTTTTGTTGAAGAAGTTTTGGACGAAGAGCCGACAAATAATATGCTCAGGCGAAATAGGGATTTTTTGACTCCTGCTTTGGTTGACAAACTCAAAGAAAAAACAACACAAGACATGAAAGAGATTATTGATTTTTGTGTAGAAAACAATTTGGATTTGCTGGGCGTTTACAAAACTTTTAATGCAAAAAACCACAAAAAATTCAAAAAGTATATTGAAAATGTAGGAGTAGAAAATTTCTTGTCGAATATAAAGTTTGAGACCAATGTCAAAATAAATAGTGAAATATAATTCAATGAAAAAAATACTTTATCATCCAGATAAAGTATTTTTGTTTTTATGAACGAAGTACAATGTTGTGTTCTGTCATGGTTTGAATGAGTCTATTTGAGAATTTTTCGATATCACTTGACTCTAAAGTTTTGTCTTTTGGAGTGATGACGAAGTTGATTGTATAACTGATCTTTCCTGGCAAAACATCTTCGTTGATATAAATATCTTTGAGACTATGCTCAAGATAATAACTTGCTCTGAAATTTGATAAGATTTTTTCAATTTCGCCATAAGGCAAATCTTTGTCTGCGACGAAGTTGTAGTCAACGCTCACAGGTTGGAATTTGCTGGTTGGAACAACTTTGAATTTGATTTTTGGTAGTTCCAAAAGTTTGTCAATATCGAGTTCTAATACGGCAAATTTTTTGCGTTTGTCAATATTCTTTGCAATGACCGGATGGAGAATACCCATTTCACCAACAGCAATCTCACCATTTGTTATCGCACAAGAATTGATTGGGTGATAAAGTTTGTTGTCAGTTTTTCCTGTGTATTCCACTTGTGAATGGACAAGATTTTTCACAATAAATTCTACCATTGATTTGAGATTGAAATACAATTCCTTTTCTGATTTGCTCTCGCTGGCAAGCACGATTGACAATTTCTTTTTCTCAACAGCAAGATTGTTCTCATCAAGAGCGTCAACCACATGACCGATTTCAAATATGCCAATATCTGCAAACTTGTTTTTGTTCTCATCAGCGAATTTGACAATTGAAGGGGCAAGATGACTTCTGATTCCAGATTGTCCTGCATTGCTTGAATCCATGAGATGAAGCACACTTTCTTCTTCAATGCCGACAGATTTATTGTAGTCAGCGTGATTCCAAATATAAGAGTGAACTTCGTTCAAACCGAATTGACTTGCCAAAGCATATTTGATTTCATATTCAAGAGTGTGAGTTGGAATTTGATCGATTGAATTGAGTGGCATTTTCATGCTGGCACTTGCAATGTTGTCATAGCCATAAATTCTAAATATTTCTTCAACCAAATCTTCCTTGATTGAAATATCTTTTGTGCCACGGAATGATGGAACGTAAACTTTGAGTTTTCCGCTGGTGTAATCCAACACGTCAACTTTGAATCCAAGACGAATGAGAGTCTCTAAAACAAAATCAAGTTTGAGTTCAACACCACCACGACGTGATAAGAAATCAAGGTCAATTTCAATTTCGTGCTTTGGATAGTGGAAATTGTATACGTCAGTGAGACTTGAAGTCACTTCAATCCTTGGCTCAGCAAGTTTGAGTAAGTAAACAAGTCTTTCAGTTGCAAGCGGACAAAGTTCTGGGTCAAGTGATTTTTCATATCTTTGACTTGCGTCAGTGATGAGTCCGATTTTTCTGCTTGTCTTTCTGATCGCAACACAATCAAAGCAAGCACTTTCAAGAAGAAGACTATCGGTTGAGTCAGAGATTCCTGATTTAAGTCCGCCTTTGATTCCTGCGATTGCAACCGGGCTTCTGTTTTCGTCACAAATCACCAATGATCCTGGCTCGATTGTGTGTGTTTCGTGCTCAAGTGTTTCCATATCAAGAGAATTTTCGGTTTCGACTACAGTGATACCTTTGACGATATTGTTGTCAAAAGCATGCATAGGTTGACCGAGTTCAAGCATCAAATAGTTTGTCATATCTGCAAGGAGATTGATATCTCTCATTCCGCAATAGTTGAGTCTTAATTTTACGATTGCTGGAGAAACTTTGTTGATAACGTTTTTCACACTAAGTCCGCAGTAGCGATAACAATTTTTTGTCTCAACTTTGATATCAAGAGATGGTAAGTTGTTATATTTTGTCAAATCTTCTTTTTCAATAACTTTCAAATCACGCTTGAAAATTGTTGCAAACTCTCTTGCGATTCCATAGTGACCCCAAAGGTCAGGTCTGTTTGTGAGAGATTTGTTGTCAACTTCGATGATTGTGTCGCGAATTGGCAAAATTTCTGAGATATCTTTTCCGATAGGGTAACTATTGTCAAGTTCAACAATTCCTGTAGTATCTGATTCAATTCCCAATTCATTTCCGCCACAACACATACCGAAGCTGTCAACTCCTGCCAATTTGCATGGTTTGATTTTCATTCCAGGAACACTTCCGCCACAACGAGCGAAGTACGTTCTCATGCCAACTCTTACATTTGGCGCGCCACAAACAACTTGCACAGGAGCTTGAGACCCGTCATCAACAGTCAAGATATGAAGATGATCGCTGTTTGGGTGCTTTTCGCAAGTCAAAATCTCGGCAACAACTACGTTTTCGATTTCTGTTCCTTTTTCAGTGACACCTTCGATTTCAGCAGTGGAAAGACCGAAACGGCGAGTAAGTTCGCTTGTATCTATTCCGTCAAGATTGACATATTCTTTTATCCAATTTAATGATATATACATTTTCGCCTCCTATACGTCGAGCTTGAATTGCTTCAAGAGTTTGAGATTTCCGCTGGTGAGATCACGGATATCATGAAGACCAAGACTGATCATAACCATTCTGTCGAGTCCAAGACCAAATGCACAACCAGAATATTGGTCAGGATCTATGCCACCATTGCGAAGCACTTGTGGGTGAATCATACCGCATGGGCAAAGTTCAATCCAACCGCCTTGTTTACAAGTGGGGCAACCATCGCCGTCACAAAATGGACATCTCACGTCCATTTCAAAACTTGGCTCAGTGAACGGGAAGAATCCCGGACGAAGTCTTACTTCAACCTCTTTTTTGAATATCTTGCTGAGCATTTCCTTCATGAAATAAATCAAGTTTCCAACAGATACGTCTTTGTCCACAATCACACCTTCAAGTTGGAAGAATGTGTTTTCGTGTCCTGCATCAGTGTTTTCGTTTCTGAAGCATCGTCCTGGGAAGATTGCACGAATCGGTGGATTATATTTTTTCAAGATTCTGTTTTGACTAGCAGAAGTGTGAGTTTTCAATACTTGTCCATTATCAAGCCAGAAAGTGTCTTGCATATCACGAGCTGGGTGATTTTCAGGCACGTTCACTGCAGTGAAGTTGTTGTATTCGGTTTCAACTTCATTTCCGTCTTCAACCACAAATCCCATTGATACGAAGACGTCTTCAATTTGCTTTTGAATGATTGTTCTTGGGTGAAGACTGCCTGTGCTTTCGTTAATTGGTAGAGTGATGTCGATTTTTTCAGCAGAATTGATTTCTTTTTCGATTTCTTGCGCTTCAAGTTCAACTTCTTTTGCTGAAATAAGATTCTCAACTTCTGTTTTGAGATTGTTGAGAAGAAGACCAAATTCTTTTTTCTGCTCGTTAGGAATTTCTTTCATGAAACGGAAGAGTTCGGTCACTTTTCCGCTTTTTCCAAGCAATTCAACTTTGAGATTTTGACAATCTTGAGTTGATGCTGCATTGCTAATCTTTTCTTTTGCCAAATCTATGATTTCTTTGATTTTATTTTGCATAATTTCTCCTTAAAATAAAAAATTCGTCCCTACAAAATAGGACGATTGGATTTATCGTGGTACCACCTACGTTCGCAAACTTCGCTATGGCTCATTTGTGAAAGTATTCACAAATTTCGTTTTTTACTCGTTTGCTCACTTTTCCCATTTCGAACAAGTTCTCATGGGAGCCCTGATACAAACTAGTCTCGCACACTTCATTTGAGTATAAAATCCTCAAATTTCAGCTTTTGCTTGTTTGTTCATTTATCCCACTGCGGCGTCACAACACGATTTTTTGTTGAGTTGATTTTTTTCAAAAACAACTGCGACCTTTTTATCGGTTGTTCCTTTTCCCCTTCAAAACATTCGTTTTGTGGGGACCCCAATGATTCTCGTGGGAGCCTTGAACAAATTAAACTGCGTTTGTTTGCCTCGTTTCATTTTTACGGTTTTGTCCGGCTTTTCTTAACAGTCAAAGACCTTTACCGAAAAGCAACTCGAATGCTGAAATTCATCTGTGTTCTGAACTTGTTTATCTTTCAGCCGGCGGACAAACTCTCTAATAAGAAAAACACAAACTACTGACACATTGTCAACGTTTTTATTTAGTTTTGTTGCTATATTATTCACAACTTGACTAAATGATAAAACAAAATATCAAAATTGTCAAGCAAAAATAAATATTATTAAATTTTGTTTCAACTCAAAATAAAGTAGAGTATATAAAGAATAAAAAAAGCCTTAATTTGATTTGATTAGACAAAACATGTTAAAAAATTGCAAATCCTTTTGTGTTATAGTTGGCGCAAGAGGATTTTTTATGTGGAAAGTGAAAAAAGTTGATTGTAAATACATATTGAAATATTTGGTTTTGTTTTTTG
>JAZRUL010000127.1:0-1567 GCA_045652505.1 Candidatus Onthoplasma sp.
ATGAAGGTTATCAAAATGAAACTAAAACTATGATAATTCTAGAAAAGGAAGTATCACTTGACGCAAGAGTAATGAACGAATCAATAAAATGGCAATATGTAGATATCTATAATTACGAAATTGAAGACATAGGTCAATTTGTTGAAGGAGCTATTGATTCAATGTTAGAAATAAGATTGACATATACCTATGGCGGTGTTGATATCGAAAAAATGTTAGAATTATATGAAACAGCTATAAACTTTGAAGAATAACAAACAAAAAAACATGTCATTGCGACATGTTTTTTTATCTAAAATGTGTATTTTAATTTTCAAATCAAATCGTCAAGGTTGCTGGTTATCAGTCTATATTCTTTTTTGTCATAGTCTATTATGCCCTCATCACGGAGTTTGCTAAGTTCAGTTGACATTGCGCTTCGATCGACCGCAAGGTATGAAGCAAGTTCAGTCTTATTGAACGGAATTTCAAAATACTCACTCTCTGCCTTCTTTGACATGAGTGTAAAGTATGACAACAATTTATCTCGAATAGTCTTTTTTGACATATGTGTTATCTTATCAAGCAACTCATTTGAACTATCTGCTACTATTTTCATAAGATTTCTGACAATAAATTCGTGTCTTGGACATTTGTTTTCACACGGAGTGATCAATCTATGCTTGTTCATGAACATTACAAACGTCTTTTCTGTGGCAATCACACTATCGCGAAAAAATTGTTCCACAGCATAAGCGGACTCAATTCCATACACATCTCCGGGTTTTAATTTCTTCACAACCGAGATATTTCCAAGCGCATCAACGTTCTCAACAATCGCACTACCTTTGAGTATCAGCACCACATCTTGTATGTCGTCACCCTGGTTGATAATTATGTTGTGTTTATTGAAAGTTTTGAATTTTGTCTTCAAACAATACATCATTGCTTGGCACTCAAACTCGTTTGCATCTTTAAACACCTTTGTCGCTTTCAACAATTTAAAATGTTCCACAAAATCTCCTTTTTGTTGTAAAAACAACACTATTTATATTTTTATTGTATTATAATGACATCAATAAGTCAAACAAAAGCGCTAGTTTGATTTAAAAAAACAAAAAGATTTTTTGATTTGAAAAAGATTTTTGATTTAAAAAATATTATATTTTACAAGTGAGGATTCTATGAAAGTTATTAAAAGAAGCGGACAAGAAGTGATCTTTGACAACGAGAAAATCCGCATAGCTGTTGGAAAAGCCAACAATTCTATTGATGAAATTTCAAAGCGTCTTAGCGATGAGCAAATTGAAAATATAACTAGCAGTGTCACCGCTGAGTGCGAGAATATGGGTCGTGCTGTAAGTGTTGAAGAAATTCAAGACATGGTCGAACTAGCAATTATGAAAGAAGGCAAATTCGAAGTTGCCAAACATTATATTACATATAGATATGATCGTCAGCTTGCTCGTCAAGCCAATACAACTGACGCAAAGGTTTTTTCTTTGATCAATTGTGAAAACGAAGAGGCAAAACAAGAAAATAGCAACAAAAACCCGATCGTTAACAGCGTTCAACGTGACTATATGGC
>JAZRUL010000128.1:0-4462 GCA_045652505.1 Candidatus Onthoplasma sp.
GAATTTTATGCAAAAATTAGCAGTGTTTGAACTTGGTATCAATGATTTGAAATTGACAATTTTCAATCGTTCTGAAAATGGATTCTTCATGCAAGAAAGTCAGATTGTAGAACCAATCAAACTTACACAGGATATGGACAGAGATGGTTATATCAAACCTATAAGAATTCAAGAAACAATTTCGGTTTTGAAGAGTTTTAGAAAGATTGTCGACAATGCAAAAATTGAAGATCATATTTGTTATGCAAATCCAGAAATCGCAAAGGCCAGAAATCAGATTGCTTTCCTAGATGAGATTTACAAAACAATTTCTTTGTACTTCAAGATTTTGTCTGAAGAAGAACAAGCATCTGCACTCCACAGTGCGATCATGTATTCTTTCTCTATGACAAAAGGAATTATTATGCAAGTTGGCGATTATTCAACCGAGCTTGTCAAATTCAATCGTAGAACTATTGTTGAACATGTTTCACTTCCTTACGGCACAATCAATTTGTTGGATCAATTAGATTTATCCAATTTTGCATCATCTATGGACAAAGTTGTTGAGATTATGACAAAAGAATTCAAGAAGCTCAAATGGATTTATGACCTTGAAGAAGAATCTGAATTTATTGGTGTTGGTGAAGTATTTGAAGCCTTGGGCAAATTGTCAAGAAAATCTTCTCACTACCCTATCGATTTGGCTCACAACTATGAAGTGACAACAGAAAGTTTCCAAAATGTTTATAATTTGATCAGATCTCTTGATCTTGACAAAGCAAAGAAACTCAAAGGTATTTCTGAAAAACGTGCAGACGCAATTGCAATCGGCCTTGCAATTGTCAAAGTCGCATATAATGAATTTGTTAGAAATAATGTCAAGATTTCAACCAATGGTGAAATGTATGGAATAGTTGCAAAAAATTTACTTGCTCAAACAGGTGAAAAACCTTTGCTTGACATTCTGGGATATTCGCTCAGTAGCATCAACGAATTCTTCCCTACAAACGCAAGCCTTGACAACAACTACTCTATCGCAGTGATTTTATACAAACAACTCAAAGTTCTTCACAAGCTCACTCGTCCATATGTTAAGACTCTCAGAATTGCCGCAAGTATGTGTATGTCAGGAAAGAGAATTTCATATGAAAATTATCAAAAGAACAATCTTCCTGTTATATTGCACAGCAATATTTATGGCGCAAGTCACAGAGATATAGTTTTGGCAGCATTTGTTGCAAGCAGTCAAAACATTGACGATTTCAGCCTTGCAGAGTGGGTACGATATAAAGATATTGTTGCCGACGAAGATCTCGACGCTGTGAAAAAACTTTCAATCATTATCAAAATGGCAACCATGCTCAATATCACAAACGCAAATTCGGTAAAAGATATCGCTTGTGATGTTCTTGGTGACACTGTAATACTCAAAACAGATGTTGAACGTGATGCATCTCTTGAAATAAGTCAAGCAATGCTTTGCGCTCCAGAGTTCAAGAAGATTTATAGCAAAAATTTGCAAATTTTATAATTTAATTTAGGGGGAAATATGGGTATTGATATCGCAATCAAATTTGGAAGCAACGAAATCATTATTTATAGAAAAGGTTTTGGTATTATTGCCAAAGAACCAGCATATTTGGCTGTTGAAGAAAACTTGAAGAAAATGAAAATCAAAGCAATCGGAAAAGAAGCTGAGAAATTATTCTTTTCAAAGTCTTCTTCAGTTGTCGTTTATCAACCAATCTTAAACAGTGCAATTGAAAATGAGAGAATGGCTGTAGTTTTGATGAGTGAAATATTGAAAAAATTGGTTTTAAATAAATTCTTCATTCACAAAATAAATGCTTTAGTCGCTGTTCCATCTGGACTCAATGAAGAACAACTCATCTTGTTGAAACGAGTTCTTTATAAGTCTGGGATTTCAAACATCACGTTTGTACAAAATAGTGTTTGTGCAAGATCTTGTTTAGAAATAGATTCGCATGCCTACACTATGGTGGTTGATATTGGCAAAAACATCACAGACATTTCTATCTTGAACGATTATAATTTTGCTTTCGGTAGAATGTATTTCTTGGGCGGATCAGATATGGACAAAAGTATCACAACTTTCGTATCAGACAACAAAGATTTAACAATCACTGACCGTGACAGCGAAAAAATCAAAAACGAAGTTGCATCTTTATATGAAAACGATACATATAGAACAGATTTTGTAGGTCAAGATGAAAAAGGTAAATTTGTCAAAGAAAAAATCAGCGCAAACGAAGTCAGAGTTGCGATAACAAACGTCTACGATGCAATATTCAATTTTATAATGGATATATTGAAGTCAAGTTCAAAAGAAATCTGCACTGACATATACAACAACGGTATTATGTTTGTTGGCGGATCGAGCAATATTCCCGGCTTGTACGAATATGCAAAAACCAAACTCGACCTTCCAATAATCATTCCAGAAGATACAACTGATACCGTTATTCTTGGCGCAGGAAAACTATTGAATAGAAATAAGGAATTTTTGACCATCAAACTAAAATAATATAAGGAAAAAAGTCTTATTATGACGAAGTGAAATTTTTAATTAAATTTTCTTCGTCTTTTTTTATTTTTAATGCTAAATTATCTCAAAGGAGTTGTTATGGCAAGAATTATTGTTGTCACATCTGGCAAAGGTGGTGTTGGCAAAACTACAGTCACGGCAAATTTGGGTATGCATTTGGCAAGCAAAAATTTTAGGGTGTGCTTGATTGATATGGATATTGGCCTTAATAATCTGGATGTAGTTATGAATATGGAAGATAGAGTCATATATACAATGATGGATATTCTTGAACATAAATGCCGTGTCAAAGAAGCTTTGATTCAAGACGATTGTTATCCGTTGTTGTATCTATTATCAAGTGGCGGACTCAACCAAAATCTAACAATTCAAATCTCTGAAATAAGAAATATATTAAATATTTTGCAAGACAATTTTGATTTCATTCTCATAGACTGCCCTGCTGGTATCGATGCTGGATTCAAGCGCGCAATCAGTTGTGCAGATGAAGCAATTGTTGTCACCACCCCGCATTTGTCAAGCATAAGAGATGCTGATAAGGTTATCACCATTTTATCTAGCTATAATATCGTTAGCAAAAGATTTGTTATCAATCGTGCTCGGGGAGATTTGATGAAAGATAAGTTGATGATTGACGTCTACGACATAGGAAGAACTTTGAACATAGAATTCGGTGGCGTTATCCCTGAAGATGACAATGTGATAAACAGCTCAAGCGACAAAATCAAAAACAGCAAAATATCGCTAAACCGTGCTTTCGATATTCTTGCAAACAATATAATAACAGGCGAAAAAAAGTTATTTGATTGTACATATAAATATCGAGGATTTTTTGGCAATATCAAGAAAATCTTGAAACGCACTATTTAACAAACAAGGTGAATTATGAATTTGAACAATCGTCTGCATTCAATTATTCAAAAAGATAAAACAAAGAATCAAGAATATATATCAAATGTAATAAAATCCGACATATTTTATCTCATAAACAACTATTTTGAAGTCGATTTCAAGGATATTGATATTCAAATTTCCAACATTGAAACACACTATGAAATTCAAATAAAATGTAAAGGTGATAGAATCAAATTATTCAAAACTCTTCCACAATACAAATCATAGAACTTGAAATATAAACGTATAATATATATGAAAAAATTTAAAGTAAGCATCAGTTTCTTTGTTTTGGTTTTTCTTTGTTTGGTATCAAAAAACTTTTTGTTATTGCTCAATTATTTTCTGGCTCTTTCTATACATGAACTTTCTCATCTTCTTATTGCATTCTCAAAAGGTTATAACTTGAAAAAAATCAAATTGGACATGTTCGGAATGAGCGTTGACTTGGATTCACCCATTGATGACAAAGATAATTTTCTCATTAACATAGCAGGTCCAATATCAAATCTTTTTGTATGCTTATTATGTCTATCTTCTTATTGGCTGTTCCCTTTTTCATTCTACTATCTCAACACTTTTTGCATAGCAAATTTGACACTAGCAATATTCAACCTTTTGCCTATCTATCCACTTGATGGTGGAAAGATCTTTCACAAACTTTTTGACAACAAAAAATCATATAGAATCATAAATTTATCAATCAGAATTATCATTGTTTCAATATCTATTTTCTTTGCTGTACTTGACTTGTATAACAATCGAATCTTGTTTGTTTTGACTGCAATATTTTTCACAATTTCAAATCAGAGACCGGCCCCAAGTTTTGTTTTCTTTAAAAATTTGAAATCAAGTTCAATCCAAAAGATAGATCTTATAAAAGTAGAATCCGAATCGAATTTATATTCTCTTATCAAACTCATCAAAACAAAGCGATACACAATCTTCTATTGCGAAAATTTAAAACAAAAATATTTCAATCAAGACGATTTGATAGATATAAGCTTAAAGCATCCTTTG
>JAZRUL010000129.1:0-4196 GCA_045652505.1 Candidatus Onthoplasma sp.
TGAATACTTCTTCTGTGATATAACTTTCATGTTCGCTTTGAAGATCAACCCCCCAATAAATAGGGAATTTGAATCTATCTTTCACTTTTTCGAGCATCTCGATTGCTTCAGTGTAGTCAAGACGCACAAAATCATTTGAAACAATATTATTTAATCTTTCAATAAGACCTTTGTCAACAAACTTGTTCAAGAAATTAAGTTCGTCACTGCATTCTTGCATTACATAGTTGATCACATACTTGATCATTTCTTCTTCGTTGTCCATAAGACCATCAAGATCAGTGAAGCACATTTCAGGTTCCATCATCCAGAATTCTGCAGCATGACGAGTAGTGTTTGAATTTTCCGCTCTGAAAGTTGGGCCAAAAGTATAAGTTTTGCCAAAAGCGTGAGTCAAAGTCTCTTCATGCAACTGACCTGATACTGTGAGAGCCACTTTCTTACCAAAGAAATCTTTGTCGTATTCCACTTTTCCACTCTTTGCAACACGATCCAAATCCAATGTAGTCACTTGGAACATTTCGCCTGCACCTTCGCAGTCGCGTGCGGTGATGATTGGTGTGTGAACGTATACAAAATTTCTATCATTGAAGAATTTGTGAATAGCAAATGATGAAACCGAGCGAATTCTAAACACCGCATTGAACAAGTTTGTTCTTGGTCGAAGTGTTGGCATTGTTCTCAAAAATTCAACAGAATGACCTTTCTTTTGAAGTGGGTAGTCTGTAGCACTGCTTCCAAGGATCTCAACATTTTCTGCATTTATTTCGAATGGTTGTTGAGCGTTTGGAGTCAAAACCAATTTTCCATTTACACAAAAAGATGATCCAACATTTTGTTTTACTATCTCGTCATAATTTTTGATTTTTTCTCTTTCAACAACAATTTGCACACCTTTAAATGCACCATCATTGAGTTCTATGAACGCAATGTTCTTGCTATCTCGAATTGTTCTTGCCCAACCACATATTGTGATTGATTTGTCTTGATATTGGTTATAAGTTTTATGCAAATCTCTTATTTCTATTCTTTTCATTTTACTCTTCTCCTTGTATGTCTAATTTGATATGAACGTCTTTGAGTTGCTTGTCTGTCACAACGTTTGGAGCGTTTGTGAGCGGATCACAACCATTTTTGTTCATAGGGAACGCAATCACATCACGAATAAACTCGTTATGAGTAAGCAACATCATAATCCTATCAAATCCTGCACCCATTCCACAATGTGGAGGAGCTCCGTATGAGAATGCATTATAAAGCGCTGGGAACTTGTTTTCCACAACTGATTTGTCATATCCTGCTATGTTGAATAATTCAATCATTAAGTCAGGTCTGTGGTTTCTCACACCACCAGACAAACTCTCATATCCATTGATAACCAAGTCATATTGATATGCTTTGGCAGCAAGCGGATTTTTCTTCACTTCTTCAATATCTGCTTGTGGCATACTGAACGGATTGTGACTGAAAGCAACAAGTCCATCGTCATCAAGTTCATAGAATGGGAAGTCAACAATCCAAACGAATTTGAAGTCATTTTCATCGATGAGTTCAAGGCGTTTTCCAAGTTCTTGACGAAGCATATCCGCAAATTTGATAGCCTTTGTTTTTTCATCAGCGACAAAGAAAATCGTGTCATTTACTTCATAATTCAAAAGATTTTTCAACTCAGCTTTTTCTTGTTCTGAAACAAATTTTGTGATACCTGTTTCAAATTCCATCTCTTGATTTACGTGAACATAGGCAAGTCCTTTTGCTTCACGAGATTTCAAGAATTCAGTGAGCGAATCATAGAATTTTCTTCCCTTTTCTCCACAGTTAACCTTGATTGCTTTGATAGTGTTTCCATTGAAAGCATTAAAAGTTGAACTTTTGAATATTTCTGTCACATCGTAAACTTTGAGCGGATTTCTAAGGTCAGGTTTGTCAGAACAATAATCTCTCATTGCTTCTTCATAAGTGAGTCTCATGAATGGAGTGCTTGGTCTTTTGCCTGCAAACTTTTCGAATATTCCTGCATACAATTCTTCTGTCACTTTGAAGACTTCTTCTTGTGTCGCAAAAGCCATTTCCATATCTATTTGATAGAATTCAGTAGGACTTCTGTCTGCTCTTGCATCTTCATCTCTAAAGCATGGTGCAATTTGGAAATATTTATCCACACCGCTTGTCATCAAAAGTTGTTTGAATTGTTGTGGTGCCTGTGGAAGTGCATAGAATTTTCCAGGGTTAAGTCTGCTTGGAACAATGAAGTCTCTCGCTCCTTCCGGGCTTGTTGCTGTAAGGATTGGTGTTTGAACTTCTAAAAATCCTTTCTCATGCATGAAGTTTCGAACATGAAGCATCAAATCGCTTCTTAATTTCAACATTTCTTTGTTGTAATCAGCACGCAAGTCTAAGTATCTATATTTAAGTCTAAGGTCTTCATTTACTTCTTGACTAGCCTTGATTTCAAAAGGTAGGACATTTTCATTTTTTCCAAGAACGACCACATTTTCAGCAACCAATTCAATATCTCCTGTTGGCATATTTGGATTTTTGCTTGATCTTTCCATCACTTTTCCGCTGACACTGATCACATCTTCTTTGTTGAGTTCAATATTGAGTTCTTCTGGCAAAACCACCTGTGTTTTTCCATAAAAATCTCTGAGAACCACAAATGTAATTCCGCCCAATTTTCTTATTGTATCCACAAATCCTGCCAATGTTTGATTTTCACCAGCGTTGGCAATTCTCAAACTGCCACAATCTATTGATCTATATTTATTTTGTATTATATTCATAACTTCTCCTTATATTTCCAATTGTTTTTCATTCCACTCGTCTTTTGTCATGAGTCTAACTATATGGTTGTGATTATCTGTTCCAAAGAAAGGTTTTTCATCATGATAATTTCCAATTATCTTAAATCCACATTTATCTTGAACCTTTCCACTGCCAATATTTTCTTCGTAATGTCTTATGGCAATTGCATCGGCACTAGTGTTTTCAAACAAATATTTCATCATACCCAAGGTGGCTTCAGTCATTATGCCTTTTCCCCAATATTTTTTCGAAACAACATATCCGATTTCATAGACTGATTTCGCATCACAATTATCTTTTACGATTTTTGTTTGTTTGTCATCTTTGTTTCTTTTGATCAAATCCATTATTCCAATAGTTCCAACCATTTTGTTGTTTTCTTTTAAGACTATCGCATAACTTCTTTGCTCAACATCTTGATTATATCTATCAATAAACATGTTTAGTAAACTTTTTGTCTCTTCAATATCTTTGTGTGGGTTCCAACCCGCTCTTGGACCAGTATCTGGATCAACAGCATATTCAAATATATCTTCCGCATCTGTTAAGGCAAGTTTTCTCACTATCAAACGCCCTGTCTCGTAAAGCATATCTCCTCCTAAAATACAAACTTCTCAAAAAATAAAAAAACGCCCAACACTCAACGCATTAGGACGATAATATACCGCGGTGCCACCTAATTTGTCACGAAAACCTCATGACCACTTTCTATAATCCGATTGGATATTTAGACTCCTGAGTGTCTTTCGTCAAGTCAGTACTAATGAGTTTGCACTATCCCCATCTCACTACAAGCCCTCTACTTGATTACTCTCTCAATCATTGTCCAATTTTATTATATAAAAAACTCTCTCATTTGTCAACTTATATTTTTATATTTTGAAAAATTCTTGACATAAAAATTTTTATCATTTATAATGACAAGGTATATCTTATTAAATCTTTTTCAACAATTTGCAATAACTTAATTGCAAGAAAACTAGGTTTAGTAAACCCAAAACATAAACCATCAAAAAAACACATGATGCTGATATGGCTCAGTCGGTAGAGCGTCACCTTGGTAAGACTTGGCAACCGCTCGAAAACTGACCAGAAAATTAGCAAAAATCACTCAAAATTTAATACATGCTGTTATGGCTCAGTAGGTAGAGCACTGCCTTGGTAAGACTTGGTTGGCACTCATTAACCGGCTGAGAAATTAGCAAAAACAACTCAATATTTGACACATGCTGTTATGGCTCAGTAGGTAGAGCACCACCTTGGTAAGACTTGGTTGGTACTCGAAAACCGACTGAAAAATCATCAAAAATAACCCCAAATTTAATATATGCTGTTATGGCTCAGTAGGTAGAGCACCACCTTGGTAAGGTGGAGGTCCCGGGTTCGAATCC
>JAZRUL010000130.1:0-5266 GCA_045652505.1 Candidatus Onthoplasma sp.
ATAAGATTATTTTCAATGATATGAAGTTTAAAAGTTTGGATATAAAGTTTGGCGAAAATGTTTATTTATATGGCAATAATATCATAAAAAATACAGAAATATTGACAAGTCTTATCAATAGTTCAAATGCTGACAACAAGATTTATATCAATACGACAATTGTTGAGAAAAATAGACAATATTTGAATAATCTTCAAGGTGTTGAAATCTTTGCAACTGACATTACAGAAGATATAAATATCACCAAAAGACTCATTTATATCGCCGCAGAAAGAGCAAAACGTTTGTACGAGATGGATCAGTCGGTCATTATCGCTGTTGACGATGTGTCATCTTTAGGTTTGGCTGGAGATGATTTGTCTTGTGCGAGAAATATTATGTCGCTCACCAAGAATAATGGCAAAGGATCAATTGGTATCTTTGCGATAATGTCAAAAGAAAACAAATTCAATATATTTGAACGCTTGGCAGACAAAAGATTTGCAATTGAAAACGAAAATTTGTTTTTGATAGATTAAATTAGTTGAAAGACCATCAGATATTCTGGTGGTTTTTTTGTTGCGTGTGCAAACAATTTTCATTTTAAACGCATGTTTTAAGATTTTGACCTACGATTGAAGCGAAAAAATTATTTTTAATAGAAAAATATATGTTTTCTTTTATTGATTTTTGTGTTTTTATATGTTATCATATAAATATTAGAGGTATTTATGACAAATATTGTTTATAAAAAGATTGATGTTAAATCAAACGATTCATTGAATAATTTGTTTGTGCGCATAAATGATAATGGTGTGCAGAAATATGTTGCAGTGAAGGATTTGGCGATATTAGACGACAATACTATCCTCACTATTAATACTCTTGGTGAATTGAATAAGGCTGCCAAAGCAAATTGTCTATACACAAAAAAGAGTAATGGAGCGAAGGACAAACAAGTGGTTTTGTCTGATTCTGACATTTATGAAGCTGTTGAGGTCAAAGGAGCTTCTGCTGAATCAGAAGAAGGATATTTCACTTCAACCAGAATTCAAGGTCATATTCCTGTTCCGATGGGATATAAGCGTATTGTTAGAATAAAGAGAAATAATAACAAAAAAGAGATTGTAAATAGAAAACAACCCACTGATGCATTGGTTGAAAATGAATATCTCTTGGTTAAATATGCCAATGGAACTGAAGATTATCTCAATAGAGATGAAATCATAATCTCTTCTTCAAAAAAAGCCCTAGGTCCTAAAAAACTTAATACTTTAGTGAAAGATAATAAAATCAAAGAACTTGAAGACTTTAATCAAAACAAAATTGTCAAGATAGATTTGAAAAATGCATATGTTTTTGAAAATTATACAGAAAAGAACGAAGAAACAGGCGAAGAAGTTTTGTTTAGAGAAGAAGTTGTTGGACATACTTATAAAACAGTTTCAATTTCGAATGGACAAATACTTATTGATACACAATCGGTTGATCCAATTTATACAGAAAGAAGATATATCAAGGAAGATGACAAGCCTATCATAAGAATGACAAATTATGAAGTGTCAAGAAGTGAATCAGGTGATTATGTAAAAGTCACATTTGCTGGTGAAAATAATGACACTTTGATAAGTAAGGATGAACTATATTTGGATAGTGGTCTTACACAAAAAGTCTCAACAATGTCAGAAAATATGATTGGAAAAGTTCTTTATGCTAAATCAGACATTGCAAACACTTATTTCAAAGTGACAGAACCTATTTCTGCTGTGCAAGCTAACTATACATATAATAAGAAAAAATATCTTCAAGAGACTGAGAAAAAAGAAGATATTTGTGCAGACGGCGCATACCTAAAACTTGAAAATGGAAATTATATCAAAGAGAAAGAATCTGTCAGACCAATTTGTTATGAATATACAAAAAAGGATGAAAAACCAGAAGCATATTTGGCAAAAGTGACAGATTCTGAAAAGGGTAATATCACAATAATCATTCCTGCATCAGCAGTCAAAGAAAACAACAAGTCAGATAACTTCAGATATGGCAAATATAATATTTCGTTGGATGATATTTTTGGCTTGAAAAGGTCTACAAAAAATATGAAAGATTGTGATGTTCTTCAAACCAGCACCGATCAGGAAAAGTTCCAATCTTGTGAAGTTATCAGAACTCCAGGTGAATTCCATGCTCAAACTTATGAAAGACAAAAACAACCAATCAGTAATATTGAAGAAGTTTTAAGTAAAGTTGAAGCAGAAATTTTGCGTGACTACAAGGAAGGAAAATATACTATAGAACATGTGGTTGATGAAAAAGGAAAATTTGCCGTGATCATCAGAGGCAAGAGATTTGTTTTCAATGAACATATTGATATGCCAGATTATTCAGATGGATATTCTGAATATGCGTATACCAAACCTAATGGCAAATACAATTTGAAGAAAGGTATGGCTGAAGGATTCAAGTCTTGGGCGAAAAATGCTGGTATAGCTTCGCTTTTTGTCTACGGACTCGGTTGGCCTTTCCTTGCTGTCAGCACGACATTTGCAGCTGTAGCTGTGGGTACTTTGGCAGCTTCTGCACTTTTGGTTCCTATGATTCAGGGTGGAAAAGCTATTGTTCATAATAGAAAAAACAGATTGCCTATAGACAAGACAAAATGTCAAAACAAAGGAACTTTGAAGGAAATTTTGAAAGAACTTAAAAATCAACATCAAAAAGCTGTTTCAAAGGGTAAAAATTTCTCAAAAGAAGACGAATCAAGATTTAATGAAAGAATGGAAAATCTCGAAAAGCAAGCATTCTTCCTTGCTGGTGGAATGACAATGGCAGATTTCAATGTTAAAAACGGAAAAATGTCACCTGTTGGATCTTCGAATTATGAAGAATTCAAGAAATACGAAACAGAGATGTACAAGCAAGAAGCAGATCTCAAAAAGTTATTGAAAGACATGAAAAAGGGTAAAATAACTAGAGAAGAGTATAATGCAAAATACAACGAGCATCAAGAACTTTTATATAATTATGTGGCAAAAGGAATATTTGTGCCAACTGACAAAAAATATAAAGCAGTGATTGATGCTATAAGAACAACTAAAGGTTTCGTGATTGCAAAATACGGTCAAAAAGAAAACCCTACAGACAAAGAGAAGAATATCAAAGAAAAATTGAATGACAAAAAACTCAATATTTCAAGAAATTTCAAATGTTCTATAAGCAAAATCAAAGGTGATGAACTTAAGTCTTTGACAGAAAATTTGATTACGATTGCAAACAACAATCCTGTTGATTATGACAAAATAATAATTAAATCTTCTTATGAAGCAGTTGAAACTCAACAAGTTGGAGCTGAGCAAGTCATAGATCAACAAGATGCAGTTCAACAATTAGAGATAGAGCAAGTTGCTACTCAACAAGTCGAAACAGAGCAAGTTGTAGAGCAACAAGCTGAAGTTAAACAAGAAGCGATAGCAGAAAAAGACAAAAATGTGTCTAAAATTAAAAAAGTTGAAGAAAATCCACAGAAAAAGTCGTCTAGTAGAACCAATATTGCGGCACTCGGCTTTGATATTGTGGTATACAAGAAATCAGCAAAAGGACACGAAGATACATCAGAGTCAAAGATGAAGACATATATCAAAGTGGAGAATTTGAACAAGTCTTCTTTGGATAGGGTTAGAAAAGCTATTGAGTATTATGACTCTGGTGCAAAAATTACAAAAAGACAAAAAGCTGCATTAACACAATATATTAATGTAAATTTGGCTCAATTCGAACAAGAAAGTAATATAAGATATTTTGAAAAAGTTGAAGATTTGATAAAATTATATAATATGGTCAAGACAAAGGATATTAATACAGGTGTAAATGTGTAATTTGTTGAAAAAAAGATAAATTTTAGTTGACAAAAGAATTTTATAACTATATAATGGTGATAATCCAATGAGTGAAGTGGCGATTCACTGGGAGATATTGAAAAGATATCCGTTCCTCTTGACGTAATAAGAAATTAAGGTGGGTTTGTCCAATTAGGGTGGAACCGCGGTTGAAAGAACAATCGTCCCTAGTCTGTGAATTTTGCACAGATTAGGGATTTTTTTGTGTAAAATCACATAATACATAGCAAAAAGGAGTAATAAATATATCGAAGCAAGTTCGATATAATAAATCCTTAAATTTGCTTGCTACTTGGCAAGCGCAACGCAAAACAAATTAAAGGAGTAAATTATGGGTAGTTTTGACAAAATAGTTAATTTATGTAAAAATCGTGGATTTATTTTCCCGGGAAGTGAGATCTATGATGGTCTTGCGAACACTTGGGATTATGGTCCTGTCGGTGTAGAGTTGAAGAACAATATCAAGCGTGCTTGGTGGAAAAAGTTTGTTCAAGAAGCAGACAATTCTTTCGGTGTTGATGCTGATATTTTCATGAACAGCAAAGTATGGGACGCAAGTGGCCATACAGCATCTTTTTCGGATCCAAAAATGGATTGTAAGTGTTGCAAGACTCGTCACAGAGCAGACAATTTGATTGAATCACACAGCAAAAAGACAGTTAATCCGGATATTATGAGCAACGAAGAAATGGAACAATATATTTATAACAACAAAGTTCCTTGTCCAAAATGCGGAAAATGTGATTGGACGAATATTCGTAATTTCAATCTTATGTTCTCAACATCTCGTGGTGTGACTGATGAAGGTCAAAACCTTATATATCTTCGTCCAGAAACAGCGCAAGGAGAATTTGTGAATTTCCTTAATGTTCAACGTAGTATGCGTGCAAAAGTGCCATTCGGTATCGCTCAAATTGGTAAAGCATTCCGTAATGAAGTGACACCAGGAAACTTCACATTCAGAACAATCGAATTTGAACAAATGGAACATCAATGGTTCTGCAAGGCAGAAAATAGTCTTGCTGACTATGAAATATACAAGAAAAAAGCTTGGGATTTCTTGCTTTCAATCGGTTTCAAAGAAGAAAATTTGAGATTTAAAGATCATGACAAACTTGCTTTCTATGCCAAGGCTGCTTGTGATATTCAATACAATTATCCAATCGGTTGGGAAGAACTCAATGGTATCCACCACAGAAGCGACCACGATTTGTCTCGTCACCAAGAATTTAGTGGAAAATCTATGCTTTATCTTGATCCGTACACAAACGAAAAGTATATTCCAAATGTTGTGGAATATTCAATCGGTGCAGATAGATTGACTCTCGCTGTACTTTGCGAAGCATATGACGAAGAAACTTTAGATGGTGGTGACACTCGTGTTGTTATGC
>JAZRUL010000131.1:0-1780 GCA_045652505.1 Candidatus Onthoplasma sp.
ATTTTTTTCCATTTTCCCCACCAAGAGATCAATTTGCTTTTTTCTATCTTTTAATTTCTTTGTTGAGATTATCTTTTTCCATTCGTTTTCAATATCTGGTTGTTTACCAAATTGAATTGATAAACTTGCTAAACTTCCCAATTCTTTATTTTTCCCGAGATACTTTTTCATAGTTTTCTCCTAATAAAAATATTATATCACAAAAAATTTATAATGTCTTCTTATTTTTTATAAATTAAGAAAAAAGAGGAATAACCTCTTCTTATTTATTTCTTAAGTTGAGTTTCGCAGTAGGTTTCGTAGTCCACTTCTCTATCGTATTCGAGAGTTGAGTTGATACGTATTATACGATTTGCGACTGTTGAGATGATTTCTTCGTCATGTGTTGAGAAAATCATACAACCATCAAATCTCTCCATACCTTTGTTGAGCGCAGTGATACTTTCAAGGTCAAGGTGGTTTGTTGGCTCATCAAGAAGCAAGAAGTTTCCTGATTGCAGCATCATTCTTGACAACATACATCTAACCTTTTCTCCACCTGAGAGAACTTTTGCTTTCTTGTCAGCTTCTTCTCCGCTGAAAAGCATTCTTCCAAGCCAACTGCGAAGGAAAGTTGAATCTGTTTCTTTTGTGTATTGACCGATCCAATCAACAAGCGACAAATCACAGTTTTCAAAGAAATCGTTGTTGTTTTGAGGAAGATAAGTCGTCTTGATTGTCTTACCCCAAGTTACTTCACCCTTATAATCAGTGTCATTGCCTGCCAAAATATCAAAAAGCGCAGTCACAACATTGCTATTGTCTGACATGATTGCAATCTTGTTATCTGGACGCACAATGAAAGACACGTTTTCAAACAAACCTTTCTTTGTCAAATTCTTGACAAACAAAATGTCGTTTCCAATACGTTGCTCGAATTTGAAGTCAATGAATGGATATTTTCGGCTACTTGGTTTGATATCTTCAATAGTCAAGCGCTCCAACTCTTTCTTTCTGCTTGTTGCTTGCTTTGATTTTGAAGCATTGGCTGCAAATCGAGCGATAAATTCTTGCAATTCTTTTGCTCTTTGCTCTGCTTTCTTGTTTTGATCTTTCATTTGTTTGAGTGCAAGTTGACTTGACTCATACCAGAAGTCATAGTTACCAAGGAATAAGTTGATTTTGCCATAATCGATATCGCAAATATGAGTACAAACTTTGTTCAAGAAGTGACGATTGTGGCTGACGATGATGATAGTGTTTTCAAAGTTAAGTATAAACTCTTCGAGCCATCTGATAGTCTTCACGTCAAGGTTGTTCGTAGGCTCGTCAAGAATCAAGTTGTCAGGATTTGAGAAAAGTGCTTGAGCAAGCAAAACTTTCACTTTGATTTTGCTGTCCACGTTTGCCATGAGTTCATAGTGAAGCTCTTTTGGAATATCGAGTGAGTTGAGTAAGCTCTCTGCATCACTTTCTGCGTCCCAACCATTGAGTTCCATGAATTCGGCTTCGAGATCTGCAAGTTTGTTTCCGTCTTCTTCTGTGAAATCGGTCTTTGCGTAATAAACTTCCTTTTCGTCCATAATCTCAACAAGACGCTTGTGTCCCATCAAAACGGTACGAAGGACCGTGTAATCATTGTATTTCTCTTGGTTTTGCTCTAATACTGACAATCTTTCTTTGCCCGGAATTGTCACATCACCCTTGTTTGGCTCGAGTTCACCAGACAATACTTTCATGAAAGTAGATTTACCGGCACCATTTGCACCGATAACACCATAACAATTTCCTTTTGTGAACT